>JANNMQ010000179.1:0-3609 GCA_031398045.1 Rubrivivax sp. | reverse complement strand
GCCAAGATCAGGCTGGGGACGGCTGGAAGCGTGACGGCGGCCAGCTGTTCAGGGTTCAGGCCTTGCAGCAGCCGCGCTTCAGTGAGTTGCATCCGGCGCATTCTAGGAGCGAGGGTTGCAGCACCTGCGGTTGCAGCACCTGTCTAACACGGCTGCCGCCTTCCGTGGCCAGCCGCAGACCGCCGCGTAGAATGTGGCACCGGCCCGGACCCAGCGTCCTGGCCGGTTTTTTATTGCAGACAAGGCTGTGCGCACCATGGAAATCTTTGACTACGACAACATCCTGTTGCTGCCGCGCAAGTGCCGCGTGGACAGCCGCGGCGAGTGCGACACCTCGGTGGAGTTTGGCGGCCGCCGCTTCACGCTGCCGGTGGTGCCGGCGAACATGAAAACGGTGGTCGATGAGCCCATCAGCGTGGTGCTGGCGCAAAGTGGCCACTTCTACGTGATGCACCGCTTCGACCTGGACGCCGTGGCCTACGCACAGCGCATGCGCACATTGGGCCTGTATGTCAGCCTGAGTTCGGGCGTGAAGCCTGCCGACTACGCCGTCATCGACCGCCTGGCGGCTGACGGCGTGGGCGCCGACTACATCACCATCGACATTGCACATGGCCACGCCGACAGCGTGAAGGCCACCATCGAACACATCAAAACCAAGTTGCCTAAAACCTTCGTGATTGCTGGCAATGTGGCCACGCCCGAAGCGGTGATCGACCTGGAGAACTGGGGTGCCGACGCCACCAAGGTGGGCGTGGGGCCGGGCAAGGTGTGCATCACCAAGTTGAAAACCGGCTTTGGCACCGGCGGCTGGCAGCTCAGTGCGCTGAAGTGGTGTGCCCGGGTGGCCACCAAGCCCATCATTGCCGACGGCGGCATCCGCCATCACGGCGACATTGCCAAGAGCGTGCGCTTTGGCGCTTCGATGGTGATGGTGGGTTCACTGTTTGCGGGCCATCACGAAAGCCCGGGCGCCACCGTGGAAGTGGATGGCAAGCTGTACAAGGAGTACTACGGCAGCGCCAGCGACTTCAACAAGGGCGAATACAAACACGTGGAGGGCAAACGCATCCTGGAGCCCATCAAGGGCGCGCTGGCCGACACGCTGCGCGAAATGCGCGAAGACCTGCAAAGCAGCATCAGCTACGCCGGCGGCCGCCAGCTGCAAGACCTGAAGAAGGTGAACTACGTGGTGCTGGGTGGCGAAAACGCGGGTGAACACCTGTTCATGTAGGTCAGGCTTGGCGGTTCAGCGGCCCAGCATGTCGCTGCGCTCGTCCGGCACCCACCGCCCTTTTGTCTGCCGTGCCGCCAGGCGGGTCTTGCGCGACAGGGTTTCGGCGCTCTGGGGCTGGGCGGGGCAGCTTGCGCCATCAGCCAACCGCAGCGCCGAGGCCAACAAGGGGTCGCCCTGCGCGCCCTGCGGCATCGAGAAGTCCTCGGGCACGGGGCAGCTGGCATCGAAGCCGTCCCAATAGCGCCCTTCATTGCGCGCGTTGACACTTTCGAAGTTCACCACGCTGTAAGTCTGGCCGCAGCGGCTGGCAGGCAAAAAACCCACCGGCTTGCCGCAGGTGGTGTCGCCCACGGCTACCACCTGCACACCCACGCCGCGCAGGCCGTTGATCACCTGTTCACTGGCCGAACAGGTGCGCGGCCCGGTTAACACAAACACGCGGCTCAGCCCCAGCGCCTGGGCTGGGGCGTCAAATCGGAAGGTCTGGTTATTGCTGGCGCTGCGGCGGTCGTTGTACAGCAGCGTGGCGTAGGTACTGCCACTGGCGGCCAGGCCTGTGACGTAAGAAGCCAACTGCCCCCCCACCGACACCAAGCCGCCGCCGTTGTAGCGCAGGTCCAGCACCAGGTCTTGCACCTGCTGCGTCCTGAACTGCGCAAAAGCCTGGTCGGCTGGCGTCAGCGCTTGCGAAATCATGTTCTTCACCGCCAGGTAACCCACGCGCCGGCCAGCCGTGCTTGTGAAAACCTGGCTGCCCGTCACCGGGGTGAGCGCATAGACCGCAGCCACCAGACGCAGGTTCAACACCGTGGGGCCTCGTTGCAACTGCAAGTCCAGCGCCTGGCCCGTGCTGGTGGCGGTCAGCGCACTGAAGTCGTCGGCAGCGATGATGTCGGCCGTGCTGCGGCCGTTCAAGGCCAGCACGCGGTCACCGCGCTGCACACCGGCCGTTGATGCCGGTGAACCCGGGTCGACGCTGCGCACCCACAGCGGTTGCGATGGCTGGCCCGTCACTTCAAGGCCTGCCACGGCCACGCCGTAGCCCAGGGTTTCGCCGTCTGAGTAAAAGCGGTTGAACGACGCCGTGCTCTCTTGGCCGCTCCAACGGTCGGCAGGAAAAGCCGCGTCGCTGCCGGTGTAGAGCAAAGCGCGAAAAAAGCTGTCGATATCGGCATAAACAGCAGGGTCGGGGTGCGGTGCCAGCCGGTACCAAAAGTACCAGTCGTCCATGTAACTGGCCAACCAGTCCTGGTGTTCGCGCAGGCTGCAGCTGCCGGCACCGGCGCTGCTGCCACTGTCACTGCCACCACCCCCGCCGCCGCATGCAGCCAGAGTGGCCAGGACGGCCACCGCCAGACCGCGCACCACGCTGGCACGCAGTGCGCTGAAAGGGTCAGGCCATTGGACCAACGGGGCGAAAGGGGTCCACAACGCCGCGCAAGCCGCACGCACTTGCTGCTGCAGTGCAACACCCCGCCACTTACAATTGATGCCCATTCCAGACCCCATTTTTTCTGTCGCAAGTGCCCACCAGGCAGCGGCAGTTGCACGCTGCTCCCTTGCCCACCTGCACACAGCCCATCATGCCCGAGCTCGCCAAATCCTTCGAACCCGCCGCCATTGATTCCCGCTGGGGCCCGGTATGGGCGCAGGCCGGTGCCTTTGAGCCCACGCTGGACGCCACCAAGCCGTCGTTTTCCATCCAGCTGCCGCCGCCCAATGTGACCGGTACGTTGCACATGGGTCACGCGTTCAACCAGACCATCATGGACGCGCTGACGCGCTACCACCGGATGAGCGGCGAGAACGCGCTGTGGGTGCCCGGCACCGACCACGCCGGCATCGCGACGCAGATCGTCGTCGAACGCCAGCTGCAGGAAAACGGCCTGTCGCGGCACGACCTGGGGCGCAAGAACTTCGTCGCTCGCGTGTGGGAATGGAAAGCCCGCAGCGGCTCGACCATCACCCGGCAGATGCGCCGCATGGGTGCCAGCGTGAGTTGGGCTCACGAGTACTTCACGATGGACGACAAGCTGTCCACGGTGGTCACCGAGACATTCGTGCGGCTGTACGAAGAAGGCCTGATCTACCGCGGCAAGCGGCTGGTCAACTGGGACCCGGTGCTGAAGTCGGCGGTCTCCGACCTCGAGGTCGAGAGCGAGGAGGAGGACGGCACGCTGTGGCTGATCCGCTATCCGCTGGTAAACGACGACGGCTCCCTCGGAGCCGAGGGCAGCGCCAGCCTGGTGGTGGCCACGACGCGGCCGGAGACTATGCTCGGCGACGTGGCCGTGATGGTGCACCCCGAGGACGAGCGCTATGCCGCGCTGGTGGGCAGATCAGTGCGACTGCCGCTGTGCGAGCGCGACATC
>JANNMQ010001134.1:0-8441 GCA_031398045.1 Rubrivivax sp. | reverse complement strand
TATCAGCCACATCCAGGACGAGAGCGACAAGTCGGGCATGCGCGTGGTCATCGAGCTCAAGCGCGGCGAAGTGCCCGAGGTGGTGCTGAACAACCTGTACAAGCAGACGCAGCTGCAGGACACCTTCGGCATCAACATGGTGGCGCTGATCGACGGCCAGCCGCGGTTATGCAACCTGAAACTGTTGATCGAGGTTTTCCTCGACCACCGGCGCGAAGTCGTCACGCGGCGCACCGTTTACGAACTGCGCAAGGCGCGTGAACGCGGCCATGTGCTCGAAGGCCTGGCGGTGGCGCTGGCCAACATTGATGAGTTCATCGAGACGATAAAGAGCAGCCCGACACCGCCGGTGGCCAAAGCAGCGCTGATGGCCAAGAGCTGGGACAGCTCGATGGTGCGCGAAATGCTGGCGCGCGCCGAAGCAAGCACCGCCGGCGGCCGTGCCGCCTATCGGCCCGAAGGCCTGCCTGACAACATCGGCTTGCAGCCCGATGGCCTGTACCGCCTGTCTGAAGAGCAGGCGCAAGAAATCCTGCAGATGCGCTTGCAGCGACTGACGGGACTGGAGCAGGACAAAATCATCGGCGAATACCGCGAGGTGATGACCGAGATAGCCGACCTGCTGGACATCCTTTCGCGCCCCGAACGTGTGGCCACCATCATCGCCGGTGAACTGGCCGAACTGCGCACCGAATTTGGTCAGACCAAACTGGGTGCCAGGCGCAGCGTGATTGAGCGCAACGCACTGGAACTGGGCACCGAAGACCTGATCACGCCCACCGACATGGTGGTCACGCTGTCCCACACCGGTTACATCAAGAGCCAGCCGCTGACGGAGTACCGCGCGCAAAAGCGCGGCGGGCGCGGCAAACAGGCCACCCAGACCAAGGAAGACGACTGGATCGACCAGCTGTTCATCGCCAACACGCACGACTGGATCTTGTGTTTCAGCGACCGTGGGCGTGTCTACTGGATCAAGGTGTGGGAAGTGCCGCAGGGCAGCCGTGCCAGCCGCGGCCGGCCCATCGTCAACATGTTCCCGCTGCAGCCTGGCGAGAAAATCACCGTGGTGCTGCCGCTGACGGGTGAATTCCGCAGCTTCCCCGAAGATCATTACGTGTTCATGTCCACCGCACTGGGCACCGTGAAGAAAACGAGCCTGGACGAATTCAGCAACCCGCGCAAGGCCGGCATCATTGCGGTTGATCTGGACGAGGGCGACCATTTGATTGGCGCAGCACTGACCGACGGCAAGCATGATGTGATGCTGTTCAGCGACGGTGGCAAGGCGATGCGCTTTGACGAAGACGATGTGCGTGCGATGGGCCGCAACGCCCGTGGGGTGCGCGGCATGGCACTGGAACCCGGACAGCGCGTGATCGCCATGCTGGTGGCCGAACAGGACAGTGCTGAAGGCAGTGACATCGCACCCATGAGCGTGTTGTGCGCCACTGAAAACGGCTACGGCAAACGCACCAGCATCGCCGAATACACACGCCACGGCCGCGGCACCAAGGGCATGATTGCTATCCAGCAAAGTGAACGCAACGGCCGTGTGGTGGCCGCTACGCTGGTGCGCCCCACTGACGAGATCATGCTCATCACCGACAAGGGTGTGCTGGTGCGCACAAGGGTGTCGGAAATTCGCGAACTCGGCCGCGCTACGCAGGGTGTGACGCTGATCGCCCTGGACGATGGCGCCAAGCTGTCTGGGCTGCAACGGATAGTTGAAAACGACGCGCCAACGGCCGACACCGAAGTTGATGACCCCACTGCTGGCGACGCCGGCTCAGAAGGATGACGATGTTGAAGATGCACAAATTTAATAAGGCACTGACCGCGGCGGGCCTGGCTGCTGCGCTGGTGATGGCGCCTGCGGCCTGGGCGCAGACCAGTGGCACCAGCAGTCCGGCGAAGAAAGAGCTGGTTCAGAAGGCGCTGCAGCTGCAGTCTGGCGGCATTGAATCCATCGGCACTCAAATTGCCGGCCAGACTGCGCAGCAGGTGCTGGGGGCCGTGGGTCAAGCACTGCAGCGTGTGCCCGCCGAAAAACGCGAACTGCTGGCCACCGAAATCCAGGCCGACGTGAAGAAGTTTTTCGACGATGTGGCACCCACCTTGCGCACCAATGCCTTGAAGCTGGGGCCATCCACCTTTGGCACGGCGCTGGACGACAAGCTCAACGAAGACGAGCTGAAGACTTTGGTGGCCTGGCTGGAATCGCCCGTCAGCCGCAAATACCAGCAGCTGACCGTGGAAGGCCAACAAGCGCTGATGCAAAAGCTGGTGGCCGATTCACGCCCGGCCATCGACCCCAAACTGAAGGCGCTGGAGCAGACCATCAGCCGCCGATTGGGTGTGGCGCCGGCTTCATCCGCGCCCGCCGCGGGCAACAAGAAATAAAACCTGCCGCCATGTCCAAGCCCGTGGAAGCGCCAGGCCATGCCGGAGCAGGCCCGGAACTGCTGGCCTTGCGCACACAGATCGACGCCGTAGACCGCGACCTGCTGGCCTTGTTGAACCGCCGCGCCGCGCTGGCGCTGCAGGTGGGTGAACTGAAAAAACACCAGGGCTCGCCGGTCTTCAGGCCCGAACGCGAAGCGCAGGTGATAGACGGCTTGAAAGCCGCCAACCCCGGGCCGCTGCAAACGGCCAGCGTGGCGCCCATCTGGCGCGAAGTGATGTCGGCCTGCCGGGCGCTGGAAACGCCCACGCGCGTGGCCTTTTTGGGGCCGGCAGGCACCTTCAGCGAAGAAGCGGCGCTGTCCTACTTTGGCTCGTCCATCGTGCGCGTGATGTGCGCCAGTGTGGACGAGGTGTTCCAGATGACCACCGCCGGCGCTGCCGACTTTGGCGTGGTGCCGGTGGAAAACTCCAACGAAGGGGTGGTCACGCGCACGCTGGACATCTTCTTGACCACACCGCTGTTTGTCATCGGCGAAACCAGCCTGCTGGTCAAACACAACTTGCTGCGGCGCGAAGATTCCATGTTGAACATCGAAGCTGTCTGTGCCCATCCGCAAGCGCTGGCGCAATGCCACAACTGGTTGAGCAACCACCTGCCCGGGGTGGAACGCCGGCCGGTGGCCAGCAATGCCGAAGGCGCCCGCTTGGCGTCGCAAGACAGCCGGCTTGCAGGCGTCGCCGGCGTGCGCGCAGCGTCTGAATACGGGCTGCATGTGCTGGCGCCCGCCATCCAGGACGATGCCCACAACCGCACGCGCTTTGCCATCGTCACGCACCCTGAACGCCAGCCTGCGCCCAAGGCTTCGGGCCACGACTGCACAAGCCTGGTGGTGTCGGTGACCAACCGGCCCGGCGCTGTGCACGACCTGCTGGTGCCGCTGAAGCTTCACGGCGTGTCAATGTCGCGGTTCGAGTCGCGCCCGGCACGTTCGGGTCAGTGGGAGTACTACTTCTATATCGACCTGCAAGGCCACCCCGACCAGCCACCCGTTGAAGCCGCTCTGCGTGAACTTCGTGCCGTCTGCGCCTACTTCAAGGTGCTGGGCAGCTACCCCGTCGACGTTCACTGACAAGCCTGGACCAAGAAATGTTCAATCAGCTGGGGCTGAAATGTTGAATCAGCTCGGGCTGATCGGCTGCGGGTTGATGGGTGGCAGTTTTGCGCTGGCACTGAAACGTGCCGGGCTTGTCAAACGTGTGGTCGGCTACAGCAAGTCGCCTTCCACCACCGAACGTGCGCGGCAGTTGGGCATCATTGACGTGGTGGCCGAATCGGCGCTGCTGGCGGTGTCGGGCTCCGACCTGGTGCTGGTCGCCGTGCCTGTTTCCGCCACAGAAAACACGCTCAAAACCATCCGTGGGTTGATCGAGCCGGGGATGCTGGTGATGGACGTGGGAAGCACCAAGCGCGACGTGGTGGACGCTGCGCGCCGCGCGTTGCGCGAGAAGGTGGGCTACTTCGTGCCAGCGCACCCCATTGCCGGCAAAGAAGTTTCGGGCATCGAAAACGCCGACGCTGCTTTGTACACCGGGCGCCAGGTGATCTTGACGCCGCTGCCGCAGTCTGAAGCCGCACTGGTGCAAAAAGCCACCGACGTGTGGTCCGCACTGGGCGCCCAGGTGCTGATCATGAGCCCTGAAAACCACGACGCGGCTTTTGCCGCTGTTAGCCACCTGCCGCACCTGCTTGCCTTTGCGTTTTTCAGCTCGGTGGTGAACCAACCCGCAGGGCGTGACTACCTGTCGTTGGCCGGCCCCGGGTTCCGAGACTTCACCCGCATAGCGGCCAGCAACCCCGAGACCTGGCGCGACATTCTGGTCGCTAACCGCGAAGAAGTGCTGAAGCAATCGCAGCGCTTTCGGCATGCTTTGGCGGCGCTGGAGCACGTCATACGCGAAGGCAATGCAGAGGCATTGGAAGACTTGATTCGCACCCCGGCCACCGGCCGCGCCAGCTGGCAGATGGGGGCTGGCCGGCCCGTGACCACCGTCAAACCCTGAGTTCGGTGCGCATGCGTCAACACGATCTTTGCAAACGAGCCACCGCTCACCGTATCAAAGCCAAGGCGGCATGTTCGACATTCCTTTCCTAGACCTGCCGCCGCTGGACGCGGCTTCGGGCACCGTGCAGTTGCCGGGTTCGAAGAGCATCTCCAACCGCGTGCTGCTGCTGGCTGGCCTGGCCCAGGGCACCACCCGCATCCACGACCTGCTGGACAGCGACGACACCCGGGTGATGCTGGATGCATTGCGCGCCCTGGGCTGCGGGCTGCATCACAACGGCCCGGTGCTGGAAGTGACGGGCCTGGCCGGCAAGCTGCAGGTGAAAGAGGCCGATCTGTTTTTGGGCAACGCAGGCACTGCCATGCGCCCGCTGGCGGCCGCATTGGCGGTACTGGCCACCACCCAGGGTGGCCGTTATGCGCTGCGCGGTGTGCCGCGCATGCACGAACGGCCCATTGGTGACCTGGTGGACGCATTGAGGCCGCTGGGCTGCAGCATCACCAGCCTGGGCCAGCCGGGTTACCCGCCGCTGCGCCTGGAGGGTGCCGCGGGCGGGCAACTGGCCACGCAGCAGCCGATCCGTGTGCGCGGTGATGTATCCAGCCAGTTTTTGACCGCACTGCTGATGGCGTTGCCGCTGGCGCGCAGCGCGCAGCCGGTGCACATCGACGTGGTGGGTGAACTGATCTCCAAGCCCTACATCGAGATCACGCTGAAGTTGATGGCGCAGTTTGGCGTGCAGGTGCAGCGCTTGGGCTGGCAACGTTTCACTGTGCCTGCGGGCACGGGCTACGCCGCGCCCCAAGACCTGCACGTGGAGGGCGACGCTTCGTCGGCGTCTTATTTCATCGCCATGGGCGCACTGGCTGCGCACGGCGGCGCGCCGCTGCGCATCCAGGGCGTGGGCGCTGATTCGATCCAAGGCGACATCGCTTTTGTCGATGCAGCCCGCGCCATGGGCGCGCAGGTGAAGTTAGGCCCCGGCTGGCTGGAGGTGCACCGCGGACGATGGCCGCTGGCTGGTCTGACGATGGACTGCATCGCCATCCCTGATGCGGCCATGACGCTGGCCGTGATGGCGCTGTATGCCGACAGCCCCACCCGGCTGAACGGCATCGCCAGCTGGCGCGTCAAGGAGACCGACCGCATCGCCGCCATGGCGACCGAATTGCGCAAGCTGGGTGCCCAGGTCGTAGAAGGCCCGGATTTCCTGGAAGTGCAGCCGATGGCGCAACCTGCGCAGCAATGGCAGCACGCCCGCATCCACACCTATGACGACCACCGCATGGCCATGTGCCTGTCGCTGGCCGCCTTCAACCCGCTGCTGGGCGCAAGCTGCACCACGCGCATCGAAGACCCGCGTTGTGTGGGCAAGACTTTCCCCGACTACTTCGAAGCGATGTTAGGCGTCGCGCATGCGGCACCCAATGATGTGCCGGTGATCACCATCGACGGCCCCACCGCATCGGGCAAAGGCACCTTGGCAGCCGAAGTGGCGGCGCAGCTGGGCTGGCATCTGCTCGACTCGGGTGCTCTGTACCGCGCCGCTGGCCTGGCCGCAAGTTGGGACGGCATTGCCCCCGAAGACGAGCCGCGGGTGGCACGCCTGGCCGCGATGCTGAACCTGCGCTTTGGCCAGGGTGCCGAGGCCGGTCGCGTCTGGCTGCGCGGCAAGGACGTGACCGAAGACCTGCGGCTGGAAAACACCGGTTTGTTGGCTTCGCGCGTGTCGGCCTTGCCCGCTGTGCGACAGGCGCTGCACGGCTTGCAGTTGGCTTTCAGGCGCGCGCCGGGCCTGGTCGCCGACGGCCGCGACATGGGCACCGTGGTGTTCCCCGACGCGGCAGTGAAGGTTTTCCTCACCGCTGACGCCACCCAGCGTGCACTCAGACGGCATAAGCAATTGATTTCAAAGGGAATTGCCGCTAATATCGACAGTCTTCGCGCAGACTTGGAAGCGCGTGACGCCCGGGACCAAAACCGCAGCGTTGCGCCTTGCAAACCGGCGCAAGACGCGCAGTTGCTCGACAACTCGAACCTGGGCATCGAAGACTCGGTGCAGCAGGTTCTTGATTGGTGGCAACAGCGTGGGCCTTTTGGCCAGGCCAGCTGAATTCAACTGGCTTAAAACAGGTGCCCCCGCACTCCCCTTCAGCGGCCATCAGGTGGTCGCGCCAAAGGAAAGGTGCAGGGGCTGTTTCAACTTCAACCCCGCGGCATCCGCCGCAAGCACGCCCGGCTCTGCAATCAACTCCTCCGGGCAAGCCAGGAAATCAATGTCAGTTACCACTACCGTCACCGCCTCCGGTGGCGCTTCCATGTTTGCCGCTCTGTTCGAGGAATCGCTCAAGAGCAACGACATGCGCGTCGGCGAAGTCATTTCTGCCGAAGTTGTGCGCATCGAGTTCAACCACGTTGTGGTCAACGCGGGCCTCAAGAGCGAGTCCTACGTTGCGATCGAAGAATTCAAGAACGACCAGGGCGAGCTCGAAGTCCAGGTCGGCGACTTTGTGTCGGTGGCCATCGACGCCGTTGAAAACGGCTACGGCGACACCATCCTCAGCCGCGACAAGGCCAAGCGCCTGGCGTCGTGGATGAGCCTGGAAAACGCGCTGGAAAGTGGCGAATTCGTCACCGGCACGGTCAGCGGCAAGGTCAAGGGTGGCCTGACGGTGCTGGTCAACGGTATCCGCGCCTTTTTGCCTGGCAGCTTGCTCGACACGCGCCCCGTGAAGGACATGTCGCCCTACGAGGGCAAGACGATGGAATTCAAGGTCATCAAGCTCGACCGCAAGCGCAACAACGTCGTGTTGTCACGCCGCGCAGTGGTGGAGGCTTCGATGGGCGAAGAGCGCGCCAAGCTGCTGGAAACGCTGAGCGAAGGTTCCATCGTCAACGGCGTGGTGAAGAACATCACCGAATACGGCGCCTTTGTTGACCTGGGCGGCATCGACGGCCTGCTGCACATCACCGACATGGCCTGGCGCCGTGTGCGTCACCCGAGCGAAGTGGTGACGGTGGGCCAGGAACTCACGGCCAAGGTTTTGAAGTTCGACGCCGAGAAAAACCGCGTCAGTCTTGGACTCAAGCAGCTCGGCGACGACCCCTGGCACGGTGTGGCACGCCGCTACCCGAACAGCACGCGCTTGTTCGGCAAGATCACCAACATCGCCGACTACGGTGCTTTTGTTGAAATCGAACCCGGCATCGAGGGCCTGGTGCACGTGTCTGAGATGGACTGGACGAACAAAAACGTCGCGCCCGCGAAAGTTGTCACCCTGGGCGAAGAAGTTGAAGTCATGGTGCTCGAGATCGACGAAGACAAGCGTCGCATCAGCCTGGGCATGAAACAGTGCAAGGCCAACCCGTGGGAAGAGTTCTCTTCTAACGTCAAACGTGGTGACCGCGTGAAGGGCCCCGTGAAGAGCATCACCGACTTCGGCGTGTTCGTGGGCCTGTCAGCCGGCATCGACGGCCTGGTGCACCTGTCCGACTTGTCGTGGCACGAGCCTGGCGAAACGGCGGTGCGCAACTACAAAAAGGGCCAGGAAGTGGAAGCCCTGGTGCTGGCGGTGGACGTGGAGCGTGAACGCATCAGCTTGGGTATCAAGCAACTGGATGTGGACCCGTTCACCAGCTTCACGACGCTGAACGACCGCGGTGCCATCGTCAACGGCAAGGTGAAAAGCGTCGACCCGCGGGGCGCCGAGATTCAGCTCAACGACGACGTCACCGGTTACCTGCGTGCTTCAGAACTCAGCCGCGACCGTGTGGAAGACGCACGCAACCTGCTGAAAGAAGGCGACGACGTGAACGTGATGGTGATCAACGTCGACCGCAAGATGCGTTCGATCCAGTTGTCCATCAAGGCGAAAGACAACGCCGACGAACAGCAGGCCATGCAGAAGCTTTCACAGACCCACGAGCGTGAAAACGCCGGTACCACCAGCTTGGGCGCTTTGCTGCGCGCC
>JANNMQ010001091.1:0-4128 GCA_031398045.1 Rubrivivax sp. | reverse complement strand
AGCTGATCGTGAAGCGCTAACTCCGAAACAGTGCTGCAGAACGTGGATGTGAGCTAGCCAACACGCTTCAATTCAACCGCACAACACCAATCAGTCCCGCATCGAAAGCCGCAGTGCCAACCGGGACCCCAGGACCCATAGATTCAGAGGCCGTGGCCGCCAATGACATTGACTTCGCGGTGTTCACCGAATGATGCGATGAGGGGGCATAGCCTTAGAAATCGCGGCCTTGACCGCTGGGATATGCAGAGAAGCTTTATGAGAATCGGCGTTGTCCCAAACCTCGGAAACCCAAAGCGTGTCGGTATCGACTGGATCCTCAGCAACTACATAGCTCTTGCAGCCAGGCATCAAGCCAACATCTCCGAGAAGAATGGCAATACGTTCGGGTCGCCCGTCGGTTGCGCCTCTGGCGTTGTCAGCATGCCTGCGGTTCAACTGCGGTTCAACTGCGGTTCCACAGCGGTTGTCATGGTCCAACAGTGCGCGATCAGCATGTCGTCAGATCGTCACATGCCGGCACTACCGTGGGCAATGGATGCAATTTTCGATCACCAACCCTTCCACGCTGCTTGAGGAACGACCATGATGCCCAGCCAGATTGCAGATCGCCTTGTTGAACTGTGTCGAAAAGGCGAGTTCGAGGCCGCACAAACCGAACTCTTCGCGGACGATGCAGTCAGCATCGAGCCCGATGGTGCCCCCATGGAATTGGCAGACGGGCTCGCTGCCATTCAGAAAAAGGGCCGCGAATTCATGGCGTCTGTGGAAGAGATGCACGGCATCGTCATCAGCGAGCCTGTAGTGGCCGGCAACTTCTTCACAGTCTCGATGGCACTGGACGCCACGTTCAAGGGCCGCGGCCGCGCGACCATGGAAGAACTCTGTGTCTACGAAGTCGACGACGGCAAGATCGTCACCGAACAGTTTTTCTACAGCGTCGACTGAGTTGCCCCATCGACGTGGGACTGCAAGGGTCCGACTGGTCCCGTTGGTCCGTAGGTCAACGGCACACATAAGCCACCGCAGCCTCGGTCTGTGGAGCCTGACCCAGGATTGTCAGAGGCTCCAGGCGAGGGCAACTCAGGTGTAACGAAATGCGCGGGTTCCAGGGTGCCGCCGGTCTGTGCGACGACACACGTCCTGAGTACTGATGTTTCCGAAAATCATGACACCACAGATCCCGTTCGGGCTGAGCTTGGCGAAGCCCAGCCACCGCCGGGGATGCATTTCGGCGCGGGTTACGAATGCTTGGATTCTGGCAAACCCAGGGCACCCAGCAGCAGTGCTAGGATGTCGTTCGCTCGTGGCGTTGGCCCGACGGGTTTCGCTGCCCTCGCTGCCACCGCGCAGAGCACAGCAAGTTTCGAAGAGTGTCGCTGCTGTACTTCCAGTGCGATGCCTGTCGCTACCAGCGCAGCCTGGTAGCGGGCACCATCTTTGAGGCCAACAAGCTGCCGCTGCCCAAGTGGTTCTTGGCCATGCATCTGATTACCCAGTCAAGGAACAACGTCTCGGCCTTGGAGCTCAAGCGCCACATGGGCGTTTCGTACCCCACGAGCTGGCTGGTCAAGCACAAGATTATGGAAGTCATGCGCCAGTAGGAAGACTCTCGCTACCTGACTGGGCGCTTCGAAATCGACGACGCCTATCTTGGTGGCAAGCTCCACGGCGACAAACCTGGGCGCGGTTGGCCGCCCAGGCTTGCTGCACCAGACCGTATCCTCGAAAGTCGGTTTTTGCGGCTGAGGAATCTTGCCAATCAGGAGCGTCCCTGAATTTACATGTGCGCATCGTGCATCGAGGCTGATCTGCGGGCAACGGTAACAGTGCAGGCGCTGTCACGAAAGTGTCACCGTGTGGCAAGACCATTCATGGATCTGTCATCAAACCAATTCCGGCCGCACACCACCATGCAAGCATGCTTTCGAACCATCAGCACCGCGCTCACCGCAGCGGCCGCACTGTTAACACTCTCCGGAACCGCAGGCGCGGCTGCTTTTGATGCAGCCAGCCGCAGCTGGACCTACGGCCACGCAGCGCAGGGCAGCTTTTTGGCAGAGATCGTGGCCTTCGACAGCACGCAGGGCACACTCTGGGTGGCCGGTGTCAGCGGGGTGGATGTGCTGGATGCCCGCACGGGTGCGCTGGTGCAACGCATCAACACGCAGTCCTACGGCTCTATCAACAGCGTGGCCGTGCGCGGCGGCGTGGCGGCGATGGCCTTTGAATCGACGGTGCGCACCAACCCCGGTGTGGTGGCGCTGTTTGACACCAGCACCCGCAGCCCGCTGAGTGGCGTCAACACCATCACCGTGGGCGCCCTGCCCGACATGCTGACCTTCACACCCGATGGCAGCAAGCTGCTGGTGGCCAATGAGGCCACACCCAGCGTCTATGGGCCACTCATCTCGGCTGCCGGTGTTTTTCCCAGGCAATACGGCCCCGCCGCGCTGGACCCGGTGGGCAGTGTCAGCATCATTGATCTGGCCAGCCGCAGCGTCAGCGCCACGGCAACCTTTGCCGGCGTGGCGCAAAGTGGCAGTTTCTTGCGCACCGGCACCGGCATGGACTTCGAACCCGAGTACATCGCCGTCAACGCCGCCGGCACCAAAGCCTACGTCTCGGTTCAGGAAGCCAACGGCATGGGGGTGCTGAATATTCAAACCGGCCAGTTCGAAAGCCTGATCGGTCTGGGC
Organism: Rubrivivax sp.; assembly: GCA_031398045.1. Taxonomy (GTDB): domain Bacteria; phylum Pseudomonadota; class Gammaproteobacteria; order Burkholderiales; family Burkholderiaceae_C; genus Rubrivivax. Next base: position 1,429 of record JANNMQ010001091.1, on the reverse strand, counting down.
GCCAAAGACTTCAACGCGGCAGGCAACCGCATCGACCCGCTGAACAACAACAGCGTGTCGCTGGTGAATGTGGCTGCAAAAGGCCTGTACCAGCCCGACGGCATGGCGGCCTATGAAGTGGCAGGCAAAACCTACGTGGTGATGGCCAACGAGGGTGACTTCCGGGAAGACGACGCCGACCGCTCGGCCGCCAGCAACCTGGGCGCCGTGGCGCCGCTGAACGCACTGCGTGTGTCCAACACCGACTCTTCGATCGGCAATTTGTTGGCCGCCGGCGCACGGTCTTTTTCGATCCGCGACGAAAACGGGGGGCTGGTCTATGACAGCGGGGAAATACTTGACCGTGAAGCCATCGCGGCCGGCATTTACGACGACGGCCGTAGCCGCGACAAGGGTGTGGAGCCCGAAGGCCTGGAAATCATGAACATCGGCGGGCGCACCTACGCTTTTGTCGGCCTGGAACGCACGCTGCGATCCACACTGGCGGTCTTCGATGTCACCGACCCGCTGAACGTGCAGTTTCAGCGGCTGCTGGTTTCCGACGGCGACATCTCACCGGAAGGCCTGAAGGGCTATGAGCTGGACGGCGCCCACTACATCGCCTTCTCCAACGAGGTGAGCAACACCACGTCGGTGTTCAAACTGTCCACTGTGCCGGAACCCGGCACCCTGGCCTTGGTAACGCTGGCGACGGCGGCGGCCGCCGTGGCCAGGCGCCGCAAGACAGTCTGAACAGCCAGGGCCAACGCGGCGGTGGCTGCAGGCAGGCGCTGCGCCACCGCTGCTGCGACACACCGTTGCCATAAAACGTGGCTACCTTCGTGGCCCAAGCGCAACCGTCCAAGGAAACTGCATTGAGCCCATCTGACGAAGAACTTGTCCGCCGTATCCACCGCGATCTGCGTGACGATTTTGATGAAGAGCTTGAACTGGAGTTCGAGGACCGCAACCTCGACGCCTTCGCCCAGGGTCACACCCCTGTGCTCAACAGCGAGGAAAAGGCCGAGCGCAGGGCCTACTTCCGTGAACTGTTTCGGCTGCAGGCCGAACTGGTGAAGTTGCAGGACTGGGTGGTGGCCACCGGGCACAAGGTGGTGATCCTGTTTGAGGGCCGGGACGCGGCCGGCAAGGGCGGTGTCATCAAACGCATCACACAGCGCCTGAACCCCCGCGTCTGTCGTGTAGCCGCCCTGCCCGCACCCAACAACCGGGAACGTACGCAGTGGTACTTTCAGCGTTATGCGTCGCACTTGCCCGCCGCTGGCGAGATCGTGCTCTTTGACCGCAGCTGGTACAACCGCGCGGGTGTCGAGCGCGTGATGGGCTTTTGCACCGACGATCAGTACGAAGAATTTTTCAGGTCGGCCCCGGAGTTCGAACGCATGCTGGTGCGTTCGGGCATCCAGTTGATCAAGTATTGGTTCTCGAT
>JANNMQ010001005.1:0-2810 GCA_031398045.1 Rubrivivax sp. | reverse complement strand
TGTTTTGTTCTTGCCGCGAGCTTGAGCAGGTGGCTGGCTCAAGACCGCTTTGCATTCCAGGCCTGGCAACGCTATTCATGCGCGATTTCTCACCCGACATGTTGACCACTGCTGCAATCCCCGCCCTTGCCAGCGACGTGCTCCTTCGCACTTTGGGTCAAACTGTGTCGGCTGTATTGCTCGACGCTGGTCACCTGCTGCTGGTTAAAGAGGCAACCAGCGGCCGCTGGGTGCATGTCAGTCTGTCCATGGCAGAGTTTCTGATGGCTACCGTGCCTGACCTGAATGGGTGCACCGACGCCGATATCTTTGACGCCCAGCTGGCCACCACCTTGCGAGCGGCGGATCAGACTGCAATGGCACAGGCCGAGCCTTTGCGCAGCGAACATGCGTTTGAGTGGCAGGGCCGCAGGCGCGAATTCTCCGTGCTGCGCCTGGTGGTGCACGACGCCGTCGATGCACGCAGTTTTTTGGTCAGCGTCTGGCGCGACCTGGCGCCCGAACGCAAGCGCCAGACGCAGCTGCAGCTGGCATTGGCACAAATTGAACAGCAGCAGCAGGCCAATGACGCCCTGCGCCGCGAAATTGCGGATCAGGCCTTGCGTGACCCGTCCTCGGGCCTGTACCGGCGGGCGCATTTTGATGATCAGTTGCGGCGCGAGGTCGATCTGTCAACCCGCGAGCACCGTGAGTTCGCTATTGTTTTCATTGAGCTCGACCCGGCTTCGCCCGAGGTGCTTGCGCTCGGGGTCGCCGGGCATCAACGGGTGCTGCAGGCCATGGGGCAATTGCTGCGAGGCGGCACCCGGGCCATGGATGCGTCGTGCCGTTATGACGAGCGGCGGTTTGCCGTGCTGCTTTCAGGCGTGGGCCTGGCCACGGCCCATGCACGCATGGAAGGGCTGCGGCGCAAGTGCACGGTGCAGATCGTGGTCCACGATGGACTGGAGCTGGGCTTTACCGTGGCCGTGGGCGTGGCCAGCTTTCCGCACACGGCACAAAGCCAGGACGCCTTGTTGGTGGCCTGTGAGGCGGCGCTGTGCGAGGCGCAGCGCAGGGGCGGCAACCAGGTCACGCTGGCGGCCATCAGCTTTGTTGGTGAAACCTTCGTACCCGGGTCCTAACCTGCTGGACAACTCCACGGCCGCACCTTCAACGAAAAGCCTGCAGCAGCATGCTGGCGGCCAAAGCCAGCAACAAAACAGCAAACAGGCGCTTCAGCACCAGCACGTTGATCCGGTGTGCCGTTTGTGCCCCCAGAGGCGCCAGGCTGACGCTGGCCACCGCCACCACCACCAGCGCCGGTACAAAAAGATAGCCAAATGAGCCCGGCAATGCCGTGGGCAGGCCCCAGCCGCTGACCAGGTAGCCCAACGTGCTGCCGGCTGCGATGGGAAAACCCAGCGCGGCGCCTGTGCCCACCGCCTGGCGTGGCGGCACATTGCACCAGGTCATGAAGGGCACCGACAAAAACGCGCCGCCGGCGCCTACCAGTGCCGACACAAAGCCGATACCGGCACCCACTGCAAAACGTCCTGGCGCAGCCGGCAGTTGCCGGCCTGGTTTGGGTTTGCGGTCGAGCAGCATCTGCAGTGCCATGTAGCCCAAAAACGCGGCAAACAACAGCGCCAGGCCGCGGCCTTTCAGCAGCGCAAAAGCCCCTGCACCAGCCACCAAACCGCCCAGGACGATGCCAGGCGCCATTGAGCGCACAACATCCCAGCGCACGGTGCCCAGCCGGTGGTGCGCGCGCACGCTGGACAGTGCCGTGAACATGATGGTGGCCATGGCCGTGGCAATGGCCATCTTGACGGCCAGACCGGTCTCGACGCCACGCTGCACCAGCATCCAGGTGAGCACGGGCACCATCATCATGCCGCCGCCGATGCCCAGCAGCCCGGCCAAGAAACCAGCTACCACGCCCAGCGCCAGCAATTCAGCGACCAACAACGGTTCCATCGTCATGGCCATTGGCGATCAAGGCCACCGCCATCAGGGCCGACGCTTGTGTGCATGGGGTTGTGGTTCATTCCAGCAGGGGCAGCACGGCGGCCCATTCATCTGCCGTGACAGGCGTGATGGACAAACGGTTGCCACGACGCAGCACCTGCAGGCTTTGCAGTGCAGGATGCCGGCGCATATCAGCCAGGCTCAGCAGTCGGGTCTTGCGCACCAGTTGCACATCGATCTGCAACCATCGCGGCTGGTCCCGGGAGCTCTTGTTGTCGAAGTAGGGACTGTCGGTGTCCCATTGGGTGATGTCAGGCACCGGCCGCCCCACAATCTGCGCCAGCCCCGCGATGCCTGGGTGTGCACAACTGGAGTGATAAAACAGCACGCCGTCACCACGCTGCATACCGTCACGGATGAAGTTGCGCGCCTGGTAGTTGCGCACGCCCGTCCAGGCCATCGTTTGATGGGGTGCAGCCGCCAGGTCGTCGATGGAGGCCTCGGCCGGCTCGCTTTTCATCAGCCAGAAGCCTACATGGCCCGTCGTGTATTCAGCGCGCGACGGTGGGGGCATGCCGGTGGGTAAGGTGTCCGCTGTGCACAACCAGCCTGTTTGCCTGAACCAAGGGGGAGTTCAGGTGGGCGAGGTCAGCCAAGCTTCGGGTTCATCTGACGCGAGACGCTCACACCAGCAAGGCGATGTTCCAAGCCCTTGGTCATAGACCATCGGCTCAAGGACATATAAGGCTCGAAGTACACAACGGACCGTGTCATTCTAGGCCTGCAATCACCTGGTGTGGGTGTGCCACAAACGAGGCCTTGTTCACAGCAATTGCCCGTCTTCACCCAAAGCGGTGTCG
>JANNMQ010000957.1:0-2306 GCA_031398045.1 Rubrivivax sp. | reverse complement strand
TGGTTCACCAACACCGTGCCGTCGGTGTAGATGTGCACCAGCGCGCCGGCCTGGTTCAGGTGCGGCACGTTGAAGCTGATGCCAAACTTCAGCGGCGTCAGTGCCAGGCCTTTTTTCAACACCGGGCTGTTGGCATTGAAGTCTGCGATGTTTTCACGGCGCTGCGTGTAGCCGCTGCTGACCTCCAGCTGCGCCACCAGTTCGTGGATGATGTTGTCTTCCACCGTCTGGCCATACGGCGTGACGTTATGCTTGTGATGGCCATAGAAGTTGGCGCGCCGCACGGCCAGCGGGTCCTTGTGCAGCTGCCGCGCCACGCTGTCCAGTAGATACTCGATCGCGAAGGCGCCCTGTGGCCCACCGAAGCCGCGAAACGCGGTGTTGCTCTGCGTGTTGGTCTTGCCGCTGTAGCCATGCACGGCCACGTGCGGCAGCCAATAGGCGTTGTCGAAGTGGCACAAAGCACGGGTCATCACCGGGCCCGACAGGTCGGCCGAATGACCGGCGCGCGAGACCATCGTCACTTCAGCGCCCAGGATGCGGCCATCACCGTCAAAACCGACTTCGGCGTCGTACCAGAAACAATGACGGCGCCCGGTGATCATGAAGTCGTCGTCGCGGTCCACACGCAATTTCACCGGCCGGTTGCAGCGCACGGCGGCAATGGCCGCCACGCAGGCAAAGAGGCCACTTTGTGATTCCTTGCCCCCAAAACCGCCACCCATGCGCCGGCATTCCACATGCACCGCGTGTGCCGGGCGGTGCAATGCATGCGCCACCATCAGCTGCATTTCGCTGGGGTGCTGGGTGGAACAGAACACCTGAATGCCGGCGTCTTCGGTGGGCACCGCGTAGGAAATCTGGCCTTCCAGATAAAACTGTTCCTGCCCCCCCACGTCCCATTGCAGACGCAAGCGGTGCGGCGCTGCGGCGATGGCCGCTTTGGCGTCGCCGCGCTGCAAGTGCATGGGTGGCACCACGTACTGCTGGGCTGCGTGTGCGGCCTGTGGTGTCAGCACTGGCGGCAGCGCACGCGCACGCACCACCTGGCCTGCGAGTGCAGCGGCACGGCGGGCCGCGTCACGCGTGGTGGCGATGACGGCAAACACGGGCTGACCGCGGTAGCGCACCGTGTCGCCCGCCTCACCGGCCAGGATGGGGTCGTCGTGCACCAGCGAGCCGCAGTCGTTGGCGCCCGGGATGTCTTTGGCAGTGAAGACATCCACCACGCCAGGCAGTGCGCGGATACGGTCGGTGTCGATGCCTTCGATCACACCATGCGCCAGTGGCGACAAGCCCAACGCTGCGTGCAGCGTGCCCGCCAGTTCCGGCAGGTCGTCGGTGTAAGGAGCCCGCCCCTGCACATGCAGATGGGCCGATTCATGCGGCAGGCTGCTGCCGACCACCGCACTGTGCTGCGCGGCGGGCGGTTGAAATTCAACGGGCGTGTTCATGCGGTCTCCTTCATGCCAGCGCTTCACGTGCCCACACGCTGACGGCAGCGGCCGGCAAGGCACCTTCGGGCCGTGTTTCCAGCCACAGCCGGCGCAGCAGGTTTTGCGCCACCTGCAGCCGGTAGGCGGCACTGGCGCGCATGTCGGTCAGCGGCTGAAAATCTTGCGCCAGCGCGGCTTGAGCGGCCTGCAGCGTGGCCTCGGTCCAGGGCTGGCCGGTGATGGTCGCCTCGGCAGTGGCCGCACGGCGCACGGTGGCCGCCATGCCGCCAAACACCAGCCGCGCTTCAGCCACGTGCCCTTCGTGCAGTTGCAACGCCAACCCGGCGCACAGCGCCGAAATGTCGCAGTCAAAACGCTTGCTGATCTTGTAGCACCGCACCACCTGCCCAGCGCTGGCGCGCGGCACCTTCAGCGAGTGCACAAATTCACCGGGCTGCAGCTGGTTCTGCATGTAGCCGGTGTAGAAGTCTTGCAGCGGCATCTGGCGCTGCACCTCTCCGCGCTGCAGCACGATCTGCGCGTCCAGCGCCATCAGCACCGGCGCCGAATCGCCAATCGGTGAACCGTTGGCGACATTGCCGCCCATGGTGCCGGTGCGCCGGATGGGCAGCGATGCAAAACGCAGCCACACGTCGTGCAGCGCAGGCCATTCGGCCACCAGCGCCTGCCACGCAGTTTCAAGGCTGGCGGCGGCGCCGATGGTGATGCTGCTGCCATCCACGGTGACGGACTTCAGTGCAGCCACTTCGTTGATGCTGATGAGAGCTGGCAGGTCGCGAAACTGCTTGGTGACCCACAGGCCCATGTCGGTGCTGCCGGCCAGAATGCGGGCATCCGGCAGCGCCACAC
>JANNMQ010000876.1:0-10026 GCA_031398045.1 Rubrivivax sp. | reverse complement strand
CGTCGAAAGGTTAGCCCGAATGGGTTCTGTAGTGCCATGCATGTTCGACACATCGGTAGGGAGCGTGTCGGCTCCTGTTGAACCCCCGTCTGCTACGCCGCCTGGAATACGGGTCGGCAGCATGGGGTCGTTCGAGGAGTTGGGACACAGAACCGACGGCGTAGGCGACCAGACTTGCCTGCATCGCTCGGTTCATCTCGCAAGCCATCTCTAAGGTCGCTGACAGGTTTACCCGCGACAGCACGGCGGGTCGCCCCTGCCTACCCCAGAGCGGGTGTCTGGCACACAACCTTTGGGCGTCAACACTCGGCCCAACGCTCGCCCGGTTAAGAGCTTCGTCGTGCCATTGGCCCTTGGAGCACTGCGGCACATCCTGACAACCAGCCACTGGCTGGCATCTTGCTCTGTGTTTCACCGAGGCGCAGTGTTTGTGCCGTTGCTTCGCAAAGCGGGCGCGGGACGGGTTTCTCGCGATCAGCACACACTCTATTACTGCACAGTTGCGGAAATTCCGTCGCCTTCCATGGTCACGAGTGCACCGTACCGGGCGCGGCAAAAATAAAGCCCGGAAGAGCCGGGTGCAACCAAAAAAAGTCCCGGCAGAGCCGGGTGTAGCCAAAAAAAAGCCCGGCAGAGCCGGGCTTTTGCAGATCAGAAAACCAATCAGGCCTTGCGGCGGCTGGCGAAACCAGCGGCGGCCAATGCCAGGCCAACCAGGGCCAACGAAGCGGGCTCAGGGACCGGCACCGAAGCGGGGATTTCGTAGCTGAAGCCGAACTGATCAATCGTCAAGTCCCAACCGGTGGCGCCGTTCAGCTTGAGGCCAAGATCACCACCAGCAGTCAGCGCGACCAACTGGGCAGCGTTCAAACCAAAGCTGACACCCTGGTTGATGGTGTTGGGAGCGATGGCGAAAGCGGCCAGCGGAGCGCCGCCCAGCGTGAAGGCCATGTCGGTGGGGTTGCCGTCAGACTGCACCACTTGCAGGAAGAAGCTGATGTTGAAGGCGTTGGCAGGAATGCCGGCCAAAACAGCAGCAGACAAGTTGTAGCTGACCGCCACTTCCGTGTCACGGCCGCTGGCGTTCGCAACTTCCAGCAGACCCACCGGGAAGGTGCCAGAGCCGATGGTCAACGTGGCGCCATCGCCGTTGGCGGGGCCGGCCAGGGTGGAGATGGACCAGGTGCGAACCGCGTCAGTGTTCGTGCTGGTGCCGCCCAGAGGAGCTGACACGGGGCCAACGTTCGGGCTGTTGAAGTTGTCAATGGTGATGACGATCGGGACTGCCGAGGCCAGCGAAGTGGCTGCCAGGGCGGCGATGGCCAGAAGAGTGCGCTTCATGTAGGGCTCCAAAACTAAGTTGATTGCATTGAACGTCGGGAACGATCCCGCCATGCAGATAAGCAGACTCTGTGCCACTTTCAAGAAATTCCGCAAGCGGTTGATTCCATTGTGTTTTATACGCCACCCCGCGATTGCGGGGTACCAGGCTGTAAACGTTCTCGACATCACCGGCCCGACCTCCGTCTAGTCCATGCCTGAGAGTGCTGCATTCAGCGCAGTGCGCAAGCAGGCCTCCATCGCTGTGCTCCAGTGCCTTGCACATGCACAGGCGGCCCGACAATGCAGCATGGCCAAAACCACCTATGTCTGCCGGGACTGCGGCGCCAACCATGCCAAATGGCTGGGGCGTTGTGCCCAATGCAATGCCTGGAACACGCTGGACGAAACCTTGGTCGAACCGGCAGGCACGCTCAGCAGCGCCGGCGCGCAGCGCAACAGCCGCTTTCAGGCACTGGCGGCCACTCAACCGGTGGCCACGCTGTCTGACATCGACGCCGCTGAGGTTTTGCGCACGCCCACCGGGCAGGAAGAACTGGACCGTGTGCTCGGCGGCGGCATCGTCGAAGGAGCGGTGGTACTGATCGGCGGCGACCCCGGCATTGGCAAGAGCACGCTGCTGTTGCAGGCGCTTGACGCACTTTCAGCGCAAATGAGGGTGCTTTACGTCACAGGGGAAGAAAGCGGCGCACAAGTGGCGCTGCGCGCGCGCCGCCTGGGGCTGTCGGGCAAGGCTGTTCGCGTGGCGGCTGAAATTCAGTTGGAAAAGATACTGGCCCTCATCGACGCTGAAGCGCCGCAGTTTGTGGTGATCGATTCGATACAGACGGTTTATTCAGACCAGCTCAGCTCAGCCCCCGGCTCGGTGGCGCAGGTGCGCGAGTGTGCGTCGCAGCTGACGCGCTTGGCCAAAACGCGCGGTTGCACGGTGGTTCTGGTGGGCCATGTGACCAAAGAAGGCGCACTGGCTGGGCCACGCGTGTTGGAACACATCGTCGACACGGTGCTGTACTTCGAAGGCGACACCCACAGCAGCTTTAGGCTGGTGCGGGCGATCAAGAACCGCTTTGGCGCTGTCAATGAAATCGGTGTTTTTGCGATGACCGAAAAGGGCTTGAAGGGCGTCAGCAACCCCAGCGCGATCTTCCTGTCCACCCACAGCGAACCGGTGCCCGGCACTTGCGTGCTGGTAACGCTGGAGGGCACACGCCCCTTGCTGGTGGAAATTCAAGCGCTCGTGGACAGCGGCGGCCCCAGCCCGCGCCGCCTGAGCGTGGGCCTGGACCGCGACCGGCTGGCCATGCTGCTGGCGGTGCTGCACCGGCACGCAGGCGTGAGCTGCATGGACCAGGACGTGTTTGTAAACGCTGTCGGTGGTGTGCGCATCGGTGAACCTGCTGCAGACTTGGCAGTGCTGCTGGCCATACAGGGCAGCCTGCGCGGGCGGGCGCTGCCGCGCGGTTTTATTGCTTTTGGAGAAGTGGGACTGGCAGGCGAGGTGCGCCCCGCGCCACGCGGCCAGGAACGTCTGAAAGAAGCCGCCAAATTGGGCTTCAACGTGGCGGTGGTCCCAAAGGCAAATGCGCCCAAGAAGCCCATTGAAGGCCTGACGGTGCACGCCGTTGAGCGCATCGAACAGGCCATCGAAGCGGTACGGTCGCTGCAGTAGCTGGGGCTGCAACCGTCGCGGACCTGCCCGCCAACAGCTCCGAATCCGATCGGCAACAACCACCGCCGGCCCCCTTGTCATCGGCGCGGGCCGACCCCACGTTACGGTGACGCTCTGGCAATCATGCCGGCGGCGACGGAGGGTTCTTACATGTTGCTCAAGCGTTTGTCGCTCTTGTGGTCGGTGGTGCGCGGTGACGCGCGGCTGCTGTGGCGTGCGTTGCGCCACCCGCAGGCGCCTGGTTGGCTGAAGCCGGCTGCGCTGGCACTGCTGGCCTACCTGATCTGGCCGGTCGACTTGATACCCGACTTCATACCCTTCGTGGGTGTGATGGACGACATCGTGCTGATTCCGCTGGCCATCCGTTTTTTGCTGGACCGGTTGCCGGGCAACTTGCGCGCCGACATCACGGCTTGAAATTCAAGCCCGGGCGCCAGCAGGGCCTGTGGTTCAGGCGCCGCGGCGCTCCAGGGCCGACTGGCGCAGACCGTAAACCACGCGCGCCACTTCGTTGCGCAGCCGGTAGGCATAGGTGGGCAAGCGCCTGAACCAGGTGAATTTGCGGCTCAAGCCCGGCGGCGCCACGATGGTGGAAGCAATTTCTTCGTCATGGCCGCAGGGCGTGGGTGTCACCAGCCGCACCTTCAGACCAAATCGCCAGCCCTGGTCAAACACATGGTCGTAGGGCAGGCTCATCGGCAGCAGTTGCTGCAGGTAGGCCTGCGCCGCCGCGCGGTTGATGGAGTAAGCGCTGCTGCCCGTGCAGCGGCTGAGCATCACCGCCAGTTGATGGCCAGCGGCCACTTCAACAAAAGGCTGGGGCGTGCCGGAGTGCACAGCCGACAGCTTGCACATGTCCCACCGTTGGTGGTGCAGCACCAGGCCTTGCAGCACAGCCGGCAAGCTGTTGTGCAGCAGCACGTCGTCTTCCAGCACCAACGCAAAGTCGGCGCTGCTGGTCAGGAAAGCGCGCATCACCTGCACGTGCGACAGATAACATCCCAACTCGCCCAGCACCGGTGACATGCCGTGTTTTCGGCAGTAGGCCGGCTCGTCCAGCAAAGCCCGCTGCTCGGGCGTCAGCACAGCAGCATCCACGGCCGCCAGCCGCTGAAACGGCAAACCCAGGCGCTGCAGTTGCGCCGTGATGCGCGCCAGCCGCTCGGGCGCGCGGTCCAGATTGATCACCCATGTCTGAAAACCCGTCATCAGCCGCATTCTCGCCCAGCGCTTTGCACCACCAACCGCGCCAGCGGGCCCGAGGAGCTTCACAATGAACGCCGCCATAGGCTGGGTTTTGGCGGTGGCGGCCTTGGTGGCTGGCTACACCGGTTACGGGTGGCCGGGCGTTTTGATGGCGCTTTCGGTGGTGGTGTTCTGGCTGCTGCTGCAGTTCAACCGCGCAGTGCGTGTGATGCGCAAGCTGGCGCAAAGGCCCAAAGGCAGTGTGGCCAGCGTTGTGATGCTGCAGTCCAAGCTGCAGCTCGGCATGCGGCTGGCCGAGGTGATGAAGTTGAGCGGCAGCTTTGGAGTCGCCGTGGAGGCCGATCAGCCGCCGGACCGCGAAAGCTTTGCATGGACAGATGCCGGCGGCGACGCGCTGCAGATCACGCTGAAGGCTGGCAAGGTCAGCGCCTGGCAGCTGCAGCGAGCCGAAAGGTCCGAAGCGGCTGCACCCGGCGCCTAAAATGCGCAGGCAACACCCACGCAGCTCAACTGGCGCCCAGGCGCCCCGAACGAGGAAAACCCGATGTCGATGTCCGACCGCGACGGCAAGATCTGGATGGACGGCCAACTGGTCGAATGGCGCGACGCCAAAATCCATGTGCTGAGCCACACCCTGCACTATGGCTGCGGTGCCTTTGAAGGGGTGCGCGCCTACAACACCAACCAGGGCACGGCCATCTTCAGGCTGCAGGAACACACCGAGCGCCTGTTCAACAGCGCCAAGATCCTGCGCATGAAAATCCCCTTCACGCCTGAACAGGTGATGCAAGCACAGCGCACGGTGGTGCGTGAAAACAAGCTGGAAAGCTGCTACCTGCGCCCGCTGGTGTGGATTGGCGACCAGAAGCTGGGCGTCAGCCCCAGGGGCAACACCATCCACCTGATGGTGGCCGCCTGGGCCTGGGGCGCCTATTTGGGCGAAGAAGGTCTGAAACGCGGCATCCGGGTGAAGACCAGCAGCTACACACGGCACCACGTCAACATCACCATGACGCAGGCCAAGGCGGTGAGCCACTACACCAACAGCATCCTGGCCAACATGGAAGCCACTGACGAAGGCTACGACGAAGCCCTGCTGTTGGACCCCAGCGGTTTTGTCAGCGAGGGTGCGGGTGAAAACCTGTTTGTTATCAAGAAAGGCGTGGTCTACACGCCCGACCTGAGCGCCGGTGCGCTGAACGGCATCACCCGCGACACCGTCTTCAACATCTGCCAGGATCTTGGTATCAAGCTCGTGGAAAAGCGCATCACGCGTGATGAGGTTTACATCTGTGACGAGGCCTTCTTTACCGGTACCGCGGCCGAGGTGACGCCCATCCGCGAACTGGACCGGATCGAACTGGGTGCAGGCAGCCGTGGCCCCATCACCGAGAAAATCCAGTCGGCGTTTTTTGACATCGTGAACGGTCGCAATCCCAAATATGCCGCCTGGCTGACCGCAGTTTGAACATGGCCATGACCCCACCGCAGCCTGCATCCGCCGCCCCTGCAGCCCAGGCCGTCGTCGAGTTGAGCGCCGCCGATCTGCTGGGCCACGGCAGCACTTACTGCCCCAACCCGCGCATGGCCCTGTGGAGCAGCCACCCGAAGGTGTTCATCGACGTGGGTACCACCGGCGAAGGCCGTTGCCCGTACTGCGGCACGCAGTACAAACTGAAACCGGGCGAGCACATGCACGGGCACTGAAAAGCGCCAGCTGGTGCTTCATCGACCGCCGAATGAACCCCCTTGACCGCGGGGTCTATCTGGCACGGCACCATGCCTTTGCATAGGATCGGGGCGCCACATCCACTGGCAACGACCGGGATATGCCCATGATCTGTTCGACCCGCACCCCGACTTCCTGGCGGCCGCTCACAAGCTGCACAGCGCTGTTCGCCTTGGCCTTGCTGTCCAGCAGCGCCCAAGCCATCAACGGCGGCACCGCCACAACCGACTTCAAAAACGTTTCTGACGGCGTGCAATTCGCGCCCAATTGGGTGCTGAGCGCAAGCCACGTGGGCTTTGGTGTCAACGGCACCTACACCAATGGCCATGGCTCGGCCCTGATCGATGCGGTTTACCTGGCCCCGGGTGCCAGCGGCCTGAACAACGACTTGGTGCTGGTGCACCTGGCCTCGCCCATCAACAGCGCCCCGGTGTTGCAGTTGTCGAGCACGGTGTTGGCTACCACCACGTTGGATTGGCTGAACCCCAGCCTGAACGTCGACGTCACACTCAGCACCGACAGCAACCAGGCGCCCCGTGGCTACGCCCATGCGCAGTTGCGCGAGTTTGCGGGAACTCTGTTTGACGACCACGACAACGACCCCAACACACCGGAGCTGGAGTACGTGGTCAACTGGTACATCACACACCAGAACAACTTAGGTTCGCCTTATGTACAAAGTGGCGACAGCGGTGGTGGCTTGTTCCTGGGCCACGTCACCGACAACACCAGCCCATTGCTGGGCTTAGGTTCAGCCTTGCTGTTTGACCTGCTGGGACCAGACACCAACACCTTTGCATCGGCCTATGTCAGCGTGGCCAGCTACCGCAGCTTCATTGACAACACGATGATGGCCAACCTGGCCGATGACCAGATGCCGAACTGGGTGGGCACGCTGGTTCCCGAGCCTGCAACGTGGGCGCTGTGGCTGACCGCTGGCGTGGCTGGGGTGTGGTGGCGGCGCCGCTTGGGCAGCGCCGAGGGCGCCAGTCGCTGACACCAGCCGTTAACAACCGCCGTTAGCACCAATCGACAACACTGGCCGCTGAGGGATTCAAAAAAGCGGTTCCGGTCAGCGCGCCACAAACACCACGGCCGACCGCGGCGGCGTGCGCACGGTTGCCGTCGACGCATCCCAGGCTGCCTGCGCTGCCACACGCGGGTCGGCTGCCGATGGGGCGCGGTGCACAGGGTGCAGCTGCAACGCTGTGCCGCGAAGTTCGGGCAGCTGCAACTCGGCCGGCTCTGTGCCGCTGTTGATGAGGTACAGCACGTCGGCATAACCCGCACGCCGCAGCGCGCGACCATTCAGGTGGCCCACCATCACAGCCGGATTCTGTTGCGGGCCGGTGTTCAAGAAGCGCAGCCGCTGCTGCACCCCCCGGGCCGTGGGCAGGCGAAACAGGCTCGAGCTGGCGCGGATGGCCAACAGGTCCAAGAAGGCGTCACGTGTGTAGCGGATGTGTTCGGGCCGCGGTTTTAGCGCCGGGTCGGCCAGCAGGGGTTTCAACACCGGCCAGAATGTTTCGTTGTCTTGCCGCGGCGGCAGCCCGCTGCCCCAGTGGTTGTCTTGCAGCGTCCAGTCCAGGCGATTGAACCAGTCGCCACTGTCGTAGCTGTTGCGGTCGCCGCTTTTGCTGCGCAACAGCTCTACCCCGGCGTGAAAGTAGGCCAGCCCCTGGCTGAAGCTGGTCAGCGCCAATCCCAGCACCTGCGCGCGAGCGCGCTCTTCAGCAGAGGTGGCACGCGGTAACTTCAAAGCGTTGATGTCGAACAGCGTCTGGTTGTCGTGGTTCTCAACATAGTTCACCACTTCGCCGGGTTGGCTGGCGTAGCCGGCGCCCTGGCCGGCGTAGTCCATCTGGCGCAAGGCGCGGGTGCTGCCGTCGTGCATGCGCATGCGGTAGTCGCGCAGGGTGCCAGCCAGTCCCACACGCACCAGGTCTGCCGCCTGCATCAGGTCGGCGCGGGTGGCGGGCACAGGCGCCTGGCCGTTGGGCGCGGTGTACAGGCCGTTCACCCAGCCCTGACGCTGCACCGTTTGCTGCGCATCGTCACAACAGCCACCACCACGCGCGGCGTCGCGCGCGCGGTCGCTGAAGGTGGCAATGCCGCTGCCCTGCAAGCTGGCCTGTGAAGCCTGCACAAAACGCTGGCCGTCTTTCACCTCACCAAAATTCCAGCCCTCGCCGATGAGATGGATGTGCCGTCTGGTGGCGGCGTTGACCGCGCGCTGCAGCCGCAGCATGGCGGCGCGCGGTTGGTGACCCATCAGGTCGAAGCGAAAACTGTCGATGTGGTGGTCGCGCGCCCAGACCACAGCCGAGTCGATCATCAGCTTGGCCATCATGCGGTGCTCGGTGGCGGTGTTGGCGCAGCAGGTGCTGGTCTCCACGTCGCCCTGCGCATTCAAGCGCTGGTAGTAGCCGGGCACGATACGGTCGAGCACACTCTGGGCAGCCTGGCCCGATGCGCTGGTGTGGTTGTAGACCACGTCCATACCCACACGCAGGCCTGCGCGGTGCAAGGTCTGCACCATGCTGCGGAATTCACGCACGCGCACCGCGCCGTTGGCGGCGTTGCTGGCATAACTGCCCTCTGGTGCGGTGTAGTGCAGCGGGTCGTAACCCCAGTTGAAACAGTCGTTGCGCGCCTGCGCCATGACGGCGGCTTGTGGGCCTTCACTGTTGGGCGGCAGGCCGGCGGGCACTGCCGGCGTGGTGCAGCCCACCTCGGGCACCGTGGCCAAGTCAAACACCGGCAGCAGGTGCACGTCGGTCAGGCCGGCCCGGGCCAAGGCCTGCAGATGTTGCATACCTTGGCTGCTGGTGTGCGCAAAAGCAGTGAATTTTCCGCGCAGCGCTGCCGGCACGCTGGCATCGCTGATGGAGAAGTCGCGCACATGCAGTTCGTAGATCACCAAGTCGGTGGCGTGTTGCACACGCTGCGGCCGGGGCGTAACGTCCCAGCCTACAGGCTTCAGTGCTTCATCGTCCAGCCGGCCCACCCAGGTGCGGCGCGAATCGGTATTCAGGCTGAACGAATAGGGGTCGGTGACGCGGTTGCGCACCAGGCCGGCGGTGGGCACAAACACGTCCACCAGGTAGGTGTAGGTATGGCCACTCAAGTCTCGCGGCTGCTGCGTGCGCCAGATACCGGAACGTGCATCACGCTGCAGTGGCAGCACGGCCTGTGCGGGGGCCGTCCCGTCTGTATGCAAGCACAACCAGACGGCTCGGGCGGTGGGCGCCCACAACAAAAACTGCGTCTGGGCTGCGCCACGGCCGCGCTGTGCCGGCCGGTGGATGTGCACTCCCAGGCGCGGTGCTTGTTCAGCGCTCGCGTACAGGGCGTCCAGGGCCGCCGCGTGCTGCACGCGGGTGGCCTGCAGCATGTGGCCCGCAATGTCTTCCAGCACCAGCACCATTTGGCCGCGGTGCAGGTCTTGCATACGGGACAAGTCCTGCTGCGCCACCGCCAGCAGCGGCCCGGGTGGAAACCAACGCCAGCGCTTCGCCAGGCCCGCAGGCAGTTTTTTTGATTGCAGCTGCAGCGGCAGCGCGCCATCGGCGCCACTCACCGGCTGGCCGGCCACAGCGCTGATGCCGCCCAGCGCCGCATGGTGCAGCCTGACGCGGGCGCCTGCGGGCACCGGGCCCAGCCCGCCCCAGCGCAACAGGCGGTCGTTCAACCAGACTGCGGCGGCGGGCAGTGGCGCCACCGAAGCGGCCACGGGCAACAGCATCAACTGGTGCGCGCCGTCGTGGGCCGCATTGCAGGCGGCCACGTCCGGCGGCGGCGGTGCGCTCCAGACGCCCAGCGGGGCTGCCAGCACGCACATCGCAGCCCAGCGTTGCAAGGCAGGCGTCCATCTACGGCTCATGCGTCGATGCTATCGAAACAAAACTACATATCCACTTCGCAAAAACGATGGCGTCGAAGGCAGTAAGAGCCTGGCGAAGGAACTCAATCAAACATCTGCAGGCCCACCAAAGCCGCGGAGGCGGCTGCAGTAAGGGGGGTCGACGCCCTGCGTAGTTGCACTACATTGCCTACCCACCGCCGCCGACTCCTGCGATTC
>JANNMQ010000866.1:0-8108 GCA_031398045.1 Rubrivivax sp. | reverse complement strand
CCACCAGTTCCGCAGCAGTGACTTGGGCACCGGGTTTGGTCTCCACATAGGCCACCGGTGTTTCGCCCCATTTGGCGTCGGGCCGCGCCACCACCGCGCAAGCCAGCACGGCGCTGTGGCGGTACAGCGCGTCTTCAACTTCCAGGCTGCTGATGTTTTCACCGCCGCTGATGATGATGTCTTTGCTGCGGTCCTTGATCTTCACATAGCGGTCACTTTCCATCACCGCCAGGTCGCCGGTATGGAACCAGCCGCCCGCAAAGGCCTGGTCGGTGGCCGCTGCGTTTTTCAGGTAGCCCTTCATCACGATGTTGCCGCGGAACATGATCTCGCCCATGGTCTGGCCATCGGCCGGCGTCGGCTGCAGGGTGGCCGGGTCGAGCACGGTCATGCCTTCTTGCAGCATGGTGCGCACACCCTGGCGGCCGTTCAGGCGCGTTTGTTCAGACAGGCTTTGCGCCGCCCATTGCGGGCGCTTCACGGCCACAGCTGCCGGGCCGTAGACCTCGGTCAGGCCGTACACATGCGTGATGTCAAAGCCCAGTTTGGCCATGCCTTCAATCATGGCCGCCGGCGGCGCCGCCCCAGCCACCATGCCGCGCACCTTTTGCGTTATTCCTTCGCGCAGGCTGGGGTCTGCATGAATGATGAGGTTGTGCACGATGGGCGCTGCACAGTAGTGGTCGGCACCGTGTTCACGCATGGCTTGCAGAATGGTTGGCGCTTCCACACGGCGCAGGCAAATGTGGGTGCCGCCAAGCAGGGCCACAGTCCACGGGAAGCACCAGCCATTGCAGTGGAACATGGGCAGGGTCCACAGATACTTCGGAAAGTGCGGCATGGTCCAGGTGGCGGCGTTGCACACCGCGTTCAGGTAGGCACCACGGTGGTGGGTGACCACGCCTTTGGGGTCGCCGGTGGTGCCGCTGGTGTAGCTGACGGCGATGGCGTCCCATTCGTCAGCCGGGCCGGGCAGCACAGCCAGCGGTGCATGGGCGGCCAGCAGCGCTTCGTATTCGTGGCTGCCCACACGCTGGCCAGAGCCACTGTAGCTGCTGTCGTCCACGTCCACCACCACCAGCTGGCGGCCGTGTTCACGGCGCAGCATGTCCAGCGCCTGCGCCACCACAGGTGAAAATTCGCGGTCGGTGATCAACACCCGCGCTTCGCAGTGGTTCATCTGCCAGGCCAACAGTGCGGCGTCCAGCCTTGTGTTCAAGGTGTTCAGCACGGCGCCGATGCCGGGCACGGCGTAATGGGCTTCCACCATTTCCGGTGTGTTGTGCAGCATCACACTGACGGTGTGGCCCGCGTGCACGCCCAGTTGCTGCAGCGCCGCGGCCAGGCGGGCGCTGCGCTGAAAACATTGCGACCAGCTGTAACGCCGCGCGCCGTGCACCACGGCCGGCATGTCGCCATAAATTTCGGCGCTGCGTGCAACAAAACTGACCGGTGACAAGGCCGTGAAATTGGCCGTGTTGGGGCCCAGATGCTGCTGGTAAATGTTCATGGCCAGTCTCCTGTTGGCGAAGTGCTCTGCAAGGTGCCCAGTGTGCACCGGCTGTTTGCAGGCGCCGCGCAGCGCATACCCGTGGCAGCGCCTGGTGCTGCCATTTTTGACCTGCTGTGACCTGTTCAGCAGCACGCACACGTGCAGATGATCCCTGCATTCGGGTGCTGCAAAAAAGGGACAGCGCAGGAATACTGGTGTTGTGGCATTGCAGGGGCTGCGCGATTGATCCACTGCCGTCTGCACGACCGTTTTCCATTTTCTCTGCGAGCTTGTTGCGGGACACCCAGCTCACGTCTGCATCTCAGCCCGTCATCTGCATGCGACACCACGACCCGATGGCACGTTAACCATGTCTTACCTGCTTGTACAAATGGCTGTGCTGATGCTGCTGGCTACGTTGCTGGGCGGTATGGTGGCCTGGTGGCTGGCCAAGCAACGCATCGCAGACTTGCTGGCCGAACGCACGCGACTGCACGAAGAATGTGCCCAATGGCGGCGCCAGATTGAACGGCAGCTTGCAGAGCCCCCGGGCCCCGACTGGACACCCGTGATGCACCGGCTGGGCGCGCTGGAAAAGGCCATTGGCAGCATCCGGCTGCCGACCCCCGAGCCCATCAACCTGCGGCCGGTGCTGGACGCCGTGGCATCACTGCGCAGGCCCGATCTGCAGCCCATCAACCTGGAACCGCTGCATGCCCGCTTGCTGGCGTTGGAAGACTCGATCAGGCGCTTGCACCTGCCCACACCCCGGGAGGCCGACCTGCAACCCTTGATGGCCAGCCTGCTGCAGCTGCAGCGCGCGGTGGCTGCATTGCGTGGGCCATCGGCGCCCGAAACCGACCCTGGTGCACCAGCTTAGCTTGCAGCAGCGCGGCGTGGTTTTTCCCTGCAGCGCCGGGCCAGCAACAAAACTTTCAACTCAACAGGCGCGGCGCTTTCAACTCAACAGGCGAGTGTGCCGCAGGCACAACCGCGGCCAGTCCCCAGTCGGCGTCAGACAGGGCCTTGTCGAGCAGGCGCGACAGGGCGGTACACATGTCGCCAGTCAGCTGCACCGCCAGGCTGCGGCCCTGGTCGTCGCGCAGACGCAGCGTCATGCCCGGGCCGTCAGCACGAGGGCCCATGTCGGCGGCAACGGGCAACAGTGGCTCGGGGCCCAGCGGTAGCGCGGTGGCCTGGGGGTTGAACGGGGCGTTGAAATCAGCGCCCGGCAGCGGCCGTGCGCGCGCCGTCTGCGCCAACATTTCATGGGCTTCGGGCAACATGGAAGCTGCAGTGGGCGTGTGCGCCAAGCTGGACTGGCCCACCAGGTTCTGGAACGGGCGCCAGATCTTGCTGAGCATGCGACGTGTCAGCCAGACCGAAAACATATCGCCGGCTTGGGTGCGCACTTGCCACATGATGCGGTCGGCAGTCGGTTCATAACGCACTTGCATTTGATGAATGTCCACACCGCCATTCTAAAAGGCAGGGGCGGCACCCACAGCTACCTGATTGAGCGGTTGCCGCAGCGGGTCACGCAAAACGACCCTGCAGGTACCAATGCACCTCACCCGACGCCGAAGGCAGGCGGCTGCGGAACACCCAAACCAGGCAGCCTTCTTCGTCCATGCCGATGTAGTAATCGCGCGCCACCCCGCCGCTGTCCCACCAGCCGGTTTCGATGCGTTCGGGGCCGCTGACCAGCACCAGCGCACGCCCGCCCAGCAGCGGCCGGGCATCGCGTTCGGCCAAGGGCAATGGCTCGGGCAACAGCCATGCAGGGCGGTGCAGCGGCAGCCGGTTGTGGTGCGCGCTGTGTGTGTCCATCGGTGTCATTTCTGTCATCGGTGCCGTCTGTGCCGTCTGTGCCGTCCGTGCCCCATCGACCACCGTTGCAGCAGCAGGCACCGATGGCAGCGGGCCTTGTGCGGGTTCGGTCCGCAGCGAACGCTCGGGCCGGTGGTCGGCCACCGGCAACACGCGGTGCACACGGTCGGCCCCCAGGCGTGCAGCCAAGCGCTCCAGCAAGCGCACCAGGCCTTCTGCGCGGCCGCTGCTGCTGGGAAACAGTTCACCGTTGGGCGCCGGGGCGGCCACCAGGTGGCGGCACTGCAGTTGCAGTTCCAGCGTGGGAGCGGCCAAGACACAGTGGGCCAGACGTTCACGCAGCAGCAGTTGCAGGTGAACGGGGTCGAGTGCGGGCTCGGCCAGCGACACCTGTAGCTCAGTGGCCGCGGGGGTAACGCTGCCCTGGCTGCGCCGGCTTTCATGCAGCATGCGCAAGGTAAAACTGGCCACGCGGCCCTGGCGCGCCTGCGCCCAAGCCACCAGCCGCGCCAGCAACACACCGGCACCGTACAGCACCTGATCGGTGTTTTCGGCCAAGGCAACCAGCTCCAGGCGGCTTTCAAACACCGGTGGCAACGTCAACCACCGTCGTGGGTCTTTCTGCAGTCCCAGCGCACGGTCCAGCTCGTCCAGCACGGCCTGCCCAAAGCGGCGTGCCACGCCAGTTCGCGGCAGCGCCTGCAGGTCGGCCACGCTGTGCAGGCCCATGGCCAACAACACATCCGCATGCGGGCGGCAGGCGCTCAGCAATGCCAAGGGCAAGCGGCTCAGCAACGCTTGCAGGGCCTGCAGATGGGTGGCGTGGCAGCCCAGGAACGCCGGCTGCAGTGGGTCGTCGTCGTGCTCGGGGCCGCTCTCAGCACTGCGTTGGTGTCTACCGCGTGCATACCTACCGCTTGGTTGCCGGTTCGCGTCGGGTGCGCGCATCTGCTGAGCCAAGGGCGGCGCCTGCGCCCATTGCGACAGCAGTGCTGCGCCCAGCGCGGTAGGCGCAGCCGCCACTTGCACCCGGTGACCCAACGGCGCCAGGGACTGCAGCAGCTGCTGGTGCAGGCGTGGCAGGCCGCCAAACAAGCGCAGGCTGCCTTGCACTTCAAGCAGCACGGTGGGCCCTTCACGCCGACGGTCTTCAGGCGCGCGGCCCTGCAGGCACACCGAAGGCGTGAAGGCCAGCGCCACATGCACCACCGCCTGCAACGCGTCAGCATCACGCGCGGCGTTGCTGTCGGCCACCAGCAGGTCGGCAGCCAGCGCCAACGCGGTGCTGCGCTTCATGCCGGGGCGCACACCCCGTTCAGCTGCAGCGCGGTTCACGCTGTGCACGCGGTGCTGATCCATCAGCACCACGGGGCCAGGTTCAGCGCCAGACGCAGCGCCAGACGCAGCACCAGACGCAGCACCAGACGCAGCCGGCGGCAAGCTGGCGCAAAAAGCCTCCAGCGGCAACAAGGGCAGATGCAAGGCCAGCCACAACATGACAGGGTGCGCAGGTGTGCAAAGGCACAGCAGCCGGCAAAGGCAGCGGGCCTTATGCGGGCCTTAGCGCGGGCTGCGCAGCGGCGCTGCGGACGGCGGCAGGCCGGACGGCTGCCGGTCAGACGGGATGACCGGTGCTGGACCCGGTTGCATGGCCTGTGGCCGCCCATGCCGCGCACTGTCAACCGGGCTGGCGCCCGCAGCGGCCGCACGGGTGTTGTCTGCAGCAGCAATGGCGTGCCTGGCTCGAACCTGGCTTCGCGCTGGCCCCTGCAGCGCTCGTGCCAGCGCTGTCGCTGACAACACGGCTGGCAGTTGCAGCATCAGCGGGCCAGCCAGGGGCGGGCCGCGGCGTTTGACGATGGCCACACGCAGCAGATCGGGCCCCCAGGACGACAGCAACAAGCGCAGCGGCGCGGCGCTGGCACGGCTGCGCTCTTCAGCACCACGCAGCAAAAAGGCTGGGCCTTCGTGCAACTGTGCCGCCAGTTGCAACCGGCGCAGCGCATCAGCGGGCAGCCGTGACGGCAGCCAGGCCAGCACCGCCCCCACCTGCCCGCTTTTCAGCGTCTGTTCAAGCGCCCAAAGGATGTCGGCCGCCGGCATGCGGTGGCGCGGCGGCGCCTTGCGCCCCGGCGTGCGGGCGGGGTAGTAACCACTGCTGTTGGTGTTGTCGATGCCTGGCTTATCTGCCCGTTTTGCATGGGCCGATGCTGAGCATGCAGACGGGTTAGCCGGCTGGAACAACGGGCCTGCTGCATACCCGGACGAAAGTTCAGAGGACTGGACGATGACGTGCTGCCCCATGTCCAAGCCCAGCGCGCCCAGTGCCCAAGCGCACGGCGAGGCCGGGGGGTCGAACCACATCACGCTGCGCTGCTGCTTTTGCAAGGCCACCAGCACCGGCGCCAGCAACCGCAGTTCACCCACGCCGGGGTGCGGCAGCAACAGTTCTGTCAGCGCGCCAGTGGGCCAGCCGCCACCAGGCAGGTGACTGTCGAGATCGGCAAAACCACTGGCCCATACCGGGTGGGCTGCTGAACGCCCCACCTGCAAGGCACGCCACAGCGCGGGGTGCAAAGCTTCAGGCTCGGGGGTACGGCTGGCTGGGGCATCTGAGACAGGGTGAAGATGCGGCTGATGCCGGGCGTCGGGCTCAGGTGGCGACGTCGGGGGCAAGAGCGTGGGCGCTGGCGGACATGTTGACAGCGACTGCGGCAACAGAGAAAGCAGATGCAGCGGTAACGGTAATGGCAGCGGCAGCGGCAGCGGCAGCGGCAGCGGCAGCGGCAGCGGTAGCGGTAGCGGCAGCGGCAGCGGCAGCGGTAGCGGTAGCGGTAGCGGCAGACTCGTTGATGCGCGCGCAACGCTGCGCAACAAAGGCTGCGTTGTCGCAGGCACTGCAGCAGCAACCGCATCAACAACAGCCGCATCAACAACAACCGCATCCATGTGAGCTGCACCACCTGCGCGGGTGGGCGCAGCAGCAGCACGGGCTACTGCCGCACCGTGTTGCTCGGCAAACAGGTCAGGTTGAACGGGTCGGCCTGCGGTTTCAGTCACATGCTGCATAGGCATACTGGGCTACGGCTTCATGGCTTGTGTTGGCGCATGAAGCGCGGCGTTAAGTAGGGCATCCACTCAAGACAACACGGAACAAGCCCTCGCAGAGGCCGCGTTCCGCTTGAGCAGTTTGTTGAGTTGCAAATGCTCGCCATACAGCCCTGTGGGTATCACTGTGCTTTGCGACACAAACAAAAAAGGCCTTGACGCTCACCAGGCACACACAACCCTGGGCTGTTTGTGCCCTGTCTCAGCCTTACAGCCCTGATGAGCAAATGTCACTTGGTTACTTGGCTCATCCCCTTCGGGGTGCAGCGACAACGCCGCCTGGGCGCCCTCTCAAGCCGATGCATACAAACCCGCAGGACCCGTCCAACATCAACTTCATTCCAGATGAAGCAATGTACTGTATATTTATACAGCCCGCTAGGTAATCTTGTGCCCTGAAGCGAGGCCGCACAACACAACCGTGCGTGATTGGATTGATGACCGCAGCCCGCCGTAAAAACCACTGAAACACAAGAACTGCAAAACTGGGTGGACTTGGTAGCCGCTTCGTACAAAGTGCTGCCGATGGACGGGGCGGCGTTCAGAATGTGGGCAACGCTGATTCATAGGAAGTCCGACACTCTGAATGAAGACGCGATGATTGCCGCAATCGCCCGGATTCACAGACTGACGGTCGTTACCCGCAACGTTGGTGACTTCGCCAGGTTTGGGGTTACGGCAATGAACCCATTCAAGCACGCATAACCACCGAAGTTCATGGATTTTAGCTATGTGGCCTAACGTTCGAGCTAAGCCAGCGCCAACGACGTGGCACGATGCAAAGCAAGCTCTAAATGGGCCGCAGGCCTAGCGCTTGATGGCCAGCGTGCCACGCCGTTGACGCTCAGATTGAGCGAGTGGTTAGGCCGAACTCGCGGGACCGCTTGCACGGTCATGCACATCGCAGGGATGGGACGAGAGCCTGACCCCCTGCATGGCGCAGCAATCGCTCACCGCTGCCAGGGATTGATCACCTTCACACCCGCTGCCACGAAGGGGCCTGTGTCACGGGAGGCCACGGTCAAGCCGTTGGCGGCCGCAATGGCGGCTATGTAGCCGTCGGCACTGGCGATGGTTTTTCCAGTGGCGCGGGCCATTGCCATCAACTCTGCATAGGCCTGGGTACAGGTCACATCAAAGGGCAACACCCGCCCGGTAAACAGTGGCAGCACGCGCTTCTCAAGACTGTCCTGCAGGCCCGAGCGACGTTTCCCAGCAGGCAGTTGGGCCAAGCCAGCACGCAACTCCGCCACGGTAATAGCTGAAAGAAACAAGGTTTCCAGGGCCTGGTCGTCGATCCATGCGATCACCTGCGCTTCGGGAGCGGGGCGCAGCGGCTCCGACACCACGTTCGTGTCCAGCAGGATCATTCGAAGCTCACGGTGCGGGCTGGGTCCTTACTCCGCACCGTCTCAAAGACGGCAAACTCCTGGTCATTCAGCTTGGCCTGCTTGCCCATATCGGCCAGCAGCGAACCCAGTTTCACGCGCCCCTTCGGGCTGACGGCCGACACCAGGATCTCGCGCACCTCGGCTTCCATGCTGTGTCCACGTTGAGCAGCCCTGGCGCGCAAGGCGCGATGAACCTCATCGGTGATGTTGCGCACGGTCAGCATGGCCACGATCATCTCCTTCAATCGCCTTCAGTGCATGCATTGTATTCGTTTGCATTCACCATT
>JANNMQ010000836.1:0-5676 GCA_031398045.1 Rubrivivax sp. | reverse complement strand
ATGCGGTTGGTGGGCAAACGCAGGAAGTCGGCCGCCCCAGCGGCGTTGCGGTGCATGTTGGCAAAGAGCTTTTCGCGCCACAGCGCCATGCCGCCGCCGAAGGTGGGCACCACGGTGTCGCGGCTCAGGAAGTAGCTGGTGTCCATGTCGTCGAGCAGCACACCGCTGGCTTGCAGCAGCTTCAACGCTTGGGGCACGTCAGGCTCGTCCTTGAAGCCGAAGTGCAAGGTCACTTGCCAACATTCGTGGCCCAGGGCTTCGATCTCACAGCGGCTGTCCAAGCCGATCCAAGGCACTTCGTGGTGACGCACGCTGACAAACAGGTTTTGTGCGTGCAGCACCTTGTTGTGCTTCAGGTTGTGCAGCAACGCAAAAGGCGTGGAGCCGGCCTCCGCACTGAGAAAGACCGCCGTGCCATCCACACGCACCGGCGGCGCCAGGAACAGCGAAGCCAGAAAGTCCGTCAGGCCTATGGCCTCGTCACGCATGCGTTCGGCCATCAGACGGCGGCCGGATTTCCAGGTCATCATCAGCGTGAACATGCCAGCACCGATAAGCAGCGGGAACCAGCCGCCGTCCAACACCTTCACCACGTTGGCACCAAAAAACACCAAGTCGACGACAAAAAAAGTACCGGTGGCCGACACACACACCCACAGCGGCAGTTTCCAGGCGTAGCGGATGACAAAGAAGGTCATCACGGTGGTGATGGTCATGTCGATGGTGACGGCAATGCCATACGCGCTGGCCAGCGCGCTGCTGCTGCCAAAGATCACCACCGCAAACACCACGCAGCCGTACAGCGCCCAGTTGACAAAAGGCACGTAGATCTGACCGGTGTCGCGCACACTGGTGTGCAGCACGCGCAGCCGCGGCATGTAGCCCAGTTGCACCGCCTGCTTGGTGACGGAAAAAGCGGCCGTGATCAGCGCCTGCGACGCAATCACTGTGGCCAGCGTGGCCAGGCCGATCAGCGGGAACAAGGCCCATTGCGGTGCCATTTCAAAAAACGGGTTCTTCACGTTTTCTGGGTGCTGCAGCAGCATGGCGCCCTGGCCGAAGTAGTTCAGCAGCAAAGCTGGCATGACAACTGCAAACCAGGCCCAGCGGATGGGCGTTTTGCCAAAGTGGCCGAGGTCGGCATACAGCGCTTCGGCGCCAGTGACACACAGCACCACCGCACCCAGCGCCACAAAGGCGGTGCCCGGGTGGTTGAACAAAAAACCCAGCGCGTGATGCGGCGACAACGCCACCAGCACCGCCGGGTTTTGCACGATGTGCTGCACACCCAAGAGCGCCAGCACCGCCATCCAGACCAGCGTGATGGGGCCAAAAAACCGGCCCACCACGGCAGTGCCATGACGTTGCGCGGCAAACAGTGCCGTCAGCACCAACAGCGTGATAGGCACCACAAAACGGTGCAACTGCGGCGCCGCCACTTCAAGACCTTCCACCGCCGAAAGCACCGATATGGCGGGCGTGATGACACCGTCGCCGAAGAAGATGGCGGTACCGAAGATGCCCAGCATCAGCAACCGGCGGCGCAACTCGGGTCTGTGTTTCACGGCCTGCGAGGCCAGCGCCAACATGGCAATCAGCCCGCCTTCGCCGTTGTTGTCGGCGCGCAAGATCAGCGTCACGTACTTCAGCGACACCACCACCGTCAGCGTCCAGAACACCAGGCTCAGCACGCCCAAGATGTTGGCCGGCGTGCTGGGCACACGGCCATGCGCAAACACTTCTTTCAACGCGTAGAGCGGGCTGGTACCGATGTCGCCATACACCACACCCACGGCAGCCAGCGTCAATGCGGCCAGTGCGGCGGCACTGCGGGGTGGGTGGTGGTCGGACATGGGGTGGCGGTCGGGCTGCGATTGTGCGCCGCCGTCATTCCTTTCGGTCAAGCATGCTGCGCCGCAGCAACACTCCAGATGCAGGGCCTTGGGCAGTCGCGGATGGCACCCAAGCCGCGCGCAAGGGGCCTGGCCAGCACCACACTCAATCGGCCTGGAAGCCCGAGGCCTTCACCGGCTTGGCCCACTTGGCGAAGTCGGCGCGCTGCACGGCGGCCAGCTGTTCAGGGCTGCTGGCTATGGG
Organism: Rubrivivax sp.; assembly: GCA_031398045.1. GTDB lineage: Bacteria > Pseudomonadota > Gammaproteobacteria > Burkholderiales > Burkholderiaceae_C > Rubrivivax. The sequence continues at coordinate 3,579 of JANNMQ010000836.1, read as the reverse complement.
CTCCAGGCCCAGTGCCGACAGACGTTGCGCAAATGCGGCGTCTTTCAGCGCCACCTGCACGGCCTGGCTCAGCCGCTGCGCCTGGGGCCCCGGCAAAGCGCCAGGCCCGTACATCGCAAACCAGGCACTCGCATCCATGGCCACACCCTGTTCACGCAACGTGGGCACATCGGGCAATTGCGGTGCGCGCTGCGCGCCGGCCACCGCAATGATCCGCACCTTGCCGGCACGGTGCGGTTCCAGCGCTTCGGTCACCACGTCCAGGTTGTAGCCAATGTGGCCACCCAGCAGCGCCGTCATCGCTGGTGCGCCGCCCTGGAAGGGCACGTGCTGCAGGTCGATGCCGGCGGCGTCACCGATCATCAAGCCCAGGAAGTGCGGCACCGTGCCGTTGCCCGACGAACCGAAGCTGGCCGTGGAGATATCGGCTTTGGCACGCGCGACCATTTCGGCCATGCTCTTGACGTTGCTCTTCGGGCCCGAGACCACACAGAACTGAAAGCTGGCCAGCTGGCTGATGGGCGCCAGATCTTTGTTCACGTCGTAGTTCAGCTTGCGGTACACATGCGGAAACAGCACCACCGGGCCGCTGGGCATGACGATGACGGTGTTGCCGTCAGGCGGCGCGTTTTTCAGCTGTTCGATGGCGATGCGGCCCGCGGCACCGGGCTTGTTATCCACCACCACCACCTGTCCACCCAGTTGCGCGGGCAGCTTTTCAGCCAGCAGCCGCGCGATGGTGTCGGCCGACCCGCCGGGCGGAAAACCGACCAGGATGCGCAGCGGCGGCCGGTCAGACTGCGCCCAAACGGCGGCTGTTGAAAGGGCGGCGGCGGAAAGCAGCAGGGTGCGGCGTTGCATGGTGGGTCTCCGGTCGGGTCTGGTTATGCAAGGGTTGTGGTGCAGGGCCTTGGCCCACCAAAAACCACCCATCGAAGTCAATCGAAGTTTTCTGCGTCGGGGTCGGTGGCTTCCAGTTCATAGGATGCCGCCAGCATGGCCAAGCGCGCGATCACGCCGTACATGTAGAAGCGGTTGGGCGCGCTGGCACCCGGTTTCACACCTGGGCGCGGCAGCTGGTTACTTTGCGCAAAAGCCAGCGGCACATAACCGCTGCCGGGACCGCACAGGTCTTCGTCAGGGTTGCGGTCGGCATGCACACGGTAGTAGCCCCCCACCACGTAACGGTCGATCATGCACACCACCGGCTCGGCCACGGCGCTGTGCATACGTTCCATCGTCGGCACCCCCTCTTGCACCACGATCCCCGCCGGCAACAGGCCGCCACCAGCAGCGTGCATGCGCTCAGCCAGCCGGCTGCTTTGGGCGTCCAGGTCTTTGGCGTCGCGCAACACCAGCATGCCCTGGCCGTCGCTGGCGTTGTCGGCCTTCAGCACCACAAAGGGCTTTTCGTTGATGCCGTATTCCTTGTACTTGCGACGCACCTTGGTGATGACGGCGTCAGCCTGGCTGCGCACCGATTCCAGGCCCGCTGATGTGCTGATGTCAACGGCACCACAGTTGGCGAACACCGGATTGATCAGCCACGCGTCCATGCCCAGCAGCTTGGAAAACTTCTTCGCCACCTCTTCATAGTTTTGATAATGCTGGCTCTTGCGTCGCACCGTCCAGCCGGCATGCAGCGGTGGCAGCACATATTGTTCATGCAGGTGTTGCAGGGCACGCGGCACGCCGGCAGCCAGGTCGTTGTTCAACAAGATGGTGCAGGGGTCAAAGCCCTTCAGCCCCAGGCGACCGCGGGTGCGAACCACCGGCTCCAGAACCAGTTCACCGCCATCGGGCACTTCTACCTTCAGCGGCGCCTTCACCTCGGGGTCCAGCGTGCCCAGGCGCACGTTCAACCCAGCATGTGTAAACACCTGCACCAGGCTTTGCATGGACGACAGGTAAAAACTGTCCTGGGTGCGGGCGTCGGGTATGAGCAGCAGGTTTTTCGCCTCGGGGCAGATTTTTTCTATCGCCGCCATGGCCGCCTGCACCGCCAGCGGCTGCATTTCAGGCGTCAGGTGATCGAATCCGCTGGGAAACAGGTCGGTGCCCACCGGCGCCAACTTGAAGCCGGCATTGCGCAGGTCCACCGACGTGTAAAAAGGCGGCGTGTGCTCCATCCATTCCAGCCTGAACCAGCGCTCGATGGCGGGCATTGACTCCAACACGCGCTGCTCCAGTTCATTGATAGGGCCGGTGAGTGCGGTGATGAGGTGCGGAACCATGGACGGCGTGCTCGGATGAGGGAAAACCAGGATTTTGGCAGAAGGTGCCCGCACGCACCGAGGGTCGGGCCACAGGCACTGCCGCGTCACCGGCTCTGGGCTGCGAAGAAGTCCAGCAGCGGCTGGTTGTAGTCGTCCAGCCAGTAGTGCCAGTCAGCCAGGCGCGCGCCGCCGTCGAGGCGAAATGCGGCGGGGCCCGGGTAGCCGCGCTCGCGCAGCTGGGTCTGCAGCTTGTCGACACAAGACAAGTCGTGGATGCCGTCTTGGGCGTGGTGAAAGGCCCGCCAAGGCGGCCGCATCGTGCTGCTGGGCCAGTTCATTTCATTCGGGTAGCTGCTGGCGCTGCACGCCCCGGGCTCACTGATGTTGCGGCCGGTTTCGTTGTCCAGCGCCACGCCAAAAACATTCACGCGGTCACCGGCGCGGGGGGTGCAGTCGCGGGTCCAGCCGTAGGGGTCGCCGCTGGACACCGGGGCAAAGGCGGTCACCTGTGCAGGCAGCGCAGTGGCCGCGCGCACCGCCATGTAGCCGCCTGAAGACAGACCGGTGAGGAAAACTTCACTGCGGCTGCCCGCAGGCCGCAGCGCCGCGATGTGCTGCCTGATCAGCGCATCGACAAAAGGCAAATCCAGGCTGTCGCGGCCGCGCACCTCGTCATCCCAGATCTTGCCGCACAGTCGGCCGGCCTTGTCGGTGACGCGGTCGCTGGAATCGGCCACAAACACGGCGTATCCCTGCGCCAGCGCCAGGTCGGTGAAACGCACCTGGGGCTGTGTCAGCGCCACGTTGGCGACACAGAAGTTGGTGGCCTGACCGCCGCCACCGTGAAACACCACAATGGCGCCCCGGCTCCAGCCTGCCGCCGGTGCTTTCCATAACACCAGGCGCTGCAGGCCCGCAGCGCCGACCAGCCGGCGCTGCCAGCCGGCAGCCACGCACTGCGTTTCTTGGGTCGTGACGAGCGGCACATTTGCACCAGCAGCGCTGGCCGGCGCGGCCACACCGCCGCCACCGCCGCCACCGCCGCCACCGCCGCACGCAGCCAGTGCCAGTGCCAGTGCAGCAGCGGCCTTCACCCCACCGCGCGCGCCCGGCTGCGCACCTCATGCAAAGTGGCCAGTGTGATTTTGCGCACCTCGGTTTTGCTCTGTTCGATGTGGCTTCGCAGCAGCAGCTGCGCCTGGTCGGGTTTGCGCTGCATCACGCTGCGCAAGATTTTTCCGTGTTCAGTGTAAGTGGCTTCGATGCGGTCGGCGCGCGTAAAGTCCAGCCGCCGGATGATGCGGATGCGTTCGGTGACGTCCCAGTGCACACGTGCAATTTCGTCGTTGCCGGCGGCGCGCAC
>JANNMQ010000822.1:0-1640 GCA_031398045.1 Rubrivivax sp. | reverse complement strand
GTGCGGTTTGGCCAGCGCTTCGGCTCAGCCGATACTGTGCGTGCCCGCAGCATAAATTTGAATGGCCACCCCATGACCGACAAAACCGCCGATCAACTGCGCAGCGCACGCTGGTTTGCACCTGACGACTTTCGCAGCTTTGGCCACCGCAGCCGTGTCATGCAGATGGGCTATGGCCCGGCTGACTACGTCGGCAAGCCGGTGATCGCCATCATCAACACCTGGAGCGACGCCAACCAGTGCCACGCCCACTTCAAGCAGCGTGTGGAAGATGTGAAGCGCGGTGTGCTGCAAGCGGGTGGATTCCCGCTGGAACTGCCGGCCATGTCCTTGAGCGAAAGCCTGGTCAAGCCCACCACCATGCTCTACCGCAACTTCCTGGCCATGGAGACCGAGGAGCTGCTGCGCTCGCACCCGGTGGACGGTGCGGTGCTGATGGGTGGCTGCGACAAAACCACACCGGGCCTGCTGATGGGCGCGTTGAGCATGGGCCTGCCGATGATCTACCTGCCGGCCGGCCCCATGCTGCGTGGCTACTGGCGCGGCCAGGTGCTGGGTTCGGGCAGCGACGCTTTCAAGTACTGGGACGAGCGCAGGGCAGGGCGCCTGAGCGACCAGGCCTGGCAGGAAATGGAGAGTGGCATTGCACGCAGCCACGGCACCTGCATGACCATGGGCACCGCCGCCACGATGATGGGCATTGCAGAGGCCTGCGGTTTCACGCTGCCGGGCGCCAGCAGCATTCCGGCTGCTGACGCCAACCATGTGCGCATGGCGGCCGACTGTGGCCGGCGCATCGTGCAGATGGTGTGGCACGACCTGACGCCGGCCCGCTTGCTGACGCGCCAGAATTTTGTCAACGGCATCGCGGTGGCCATGGCCATGGGCTGCAGCACCAACGCCATCATCCATCTGGTGGCCATCAGCCGGCGCGCCGGGCATGCGGTGACGCTGGACGATTTCGACGCCATGAGCCGCAGCGTGGGCGTCATTGCCAACATCCGCCCCAGCGGCGAGCAGTACCTGATGGAAGACTTCTACTATGCCGGCGGCCTGTGCGCTTTGATGAAGGTGATGCGCCAGCACCTGGCGCTGGAAACAATGACGGTGAACGGCTGCACGCTGGGCCAGAACATCGAGTCTGCCGAAGTGTTCAACGCCGATGTGATACGGCCGCTGTCCAACCCCATCTATGCCGAAGGAGCACTGGCCGTGCTGCGCGGCAATATCGCACCCGACGGCGTGGTCATCAAACCCAGCGCCTGCGCACCACACCTGCTGCAGCACACCGGCCGCGCGCTGGTCTTTGACGATTACCCGGCGCTGAAAAAAGCCGTCGACGACGCCGATCTGGACGTCACCGGCGATGACATCCTGGTGCTGCGTTATGCCGGGCCCAAAGGCGCCGGCATGCCCGAATGGGGCATGTTGCCGATACCCACCAAGCTGCTGAAACAAGGCGTGCAGGACATGCTGCGCCTGAGCGACGCCCGCATGAGCGGCACCAGCTACGGCGGCTGCCTGCTGCACTGCTCGCCCGAAGCCTTCGTCGGTGGTCCGCTGGCACTGGTGAAAACCGGCGACACCATCACGGTGAATGTGCCGGCGCGGCGCATCCACCTCGAAGTCAGCGACGAAGA
>JANNMQ010000086.1:0-3373 GCA_031398045.1 Rubrivivax sp. | reverse complement strand
GCCGCCGTGCAGCGCTTCCACCGAATGGCCCATCTCGGCCAGGCGGTCGGCCAGCACTTCGGCGTCGCGCTGGGTGCTGGTGAAGACGAGTGCCTGGTCCACTTCACGCCCGGTCAGGATGTGGTCGAGCAGCGCGTTTTTGTGCATGAAGTCGTCAGCCCAGTGCAGGCGCTGTTCAATGTCGGCATGGGTGTCGGTGTGCGACGCGACGTCGATGCGCAGCGGCTCGCGCAGCAGTTCCTTGGCCAGGTTGCCGGTGGCGCCGGCAAAGGTGGCGCTGAACATCACCGTCTGGCGCGTTTTGGGCGTGTTGCTGGCGATGTGGTTGATATCGTCGATGAAACCCATGTCGAGCATGCGGTCGGCTTCGTCCAGCACCAGCAGCTGGATGTTGTCCAGCACGGCCTTGCCGGCGCCGATGTGGTCGATCAGGCGGCCGGGGGTGGCAATCAGGATGTCCAGCGGGCCGCGCAGCGCCTTCAGCTGGGCCGGGTAGGGCACGCCGCCGACCACGGTGGCCACTGTCAGGCCCGGCACGTAGCGGCCGTAGTCCATGGCTGACTTGGCCACCTGCATAGCCAGTTCGCGCGTGGGGCACAGCACCAGCACACGGGGGCCGGTGGGTTTGGCGTAGGTGCGCGGGCCATCAAAACGGTTGTCACGGCCAAAATCGCGGCGTCCACGTCCGTCCCGGGCTTGGTCACGGGCTTGATCAAACATGGGCTGGGCGTCGCGCGGTGCAGCCGCCGCAGGGGCTTGCTGTGCACGGGCCAGGCGCTGTTCTTCACGCGCCTTCAACACCAGCGTCAGCGCTGGCAGCATGAAGCTGGCGGTTTTGCCGCTGCCGGTGCGGCTGCTCACCATCACATCTTTGCCGGCCAGTGCAGCCGGGATGGCTTGCTCTTGCACGGTGGTGGGTTCGGTGTAATTGGCCGCTGCCAGTGCGCGGGTCAGGGGCTCCATCAGGCCCAGGGTATCGAAACTCATTTCAGGTGCTCTCTAGGGACTTGGCGGCCAGCGCGCAAACAAGCGCAAAAAGGCACGCCAGCGTGGCCACGTCAGCCTGCAACAGGTGAAGTGGGCCCCGCAGGGGGTGAAGTCGCAGTGGAGTGTCCGGGTGGGGACCAGCGACGGCATCGCCGCCGACCCGGAGAAGCACGCTCTGAAGTTGGTTCACACTGTGAACCCGCTTTTGCGGTGAAGACCGCAGCGCCTGAAGGCCGAAGGGGATGAACGAAAGGCCCTGTCACCAAGGCCAACCCTGGATTATGCGCGAATTGGGGTTTGCACGGGCAGCATTTTTGTGCACAGCAGCAAATCAGCGCGCTTGGCCGTGGTTTTCATGCGCCTTCACTGCTGCGCCTGATGCGGGGCGCCAGCAGTTCCCACACCGGCCGCAGCGTGCCGGGCAAGTCGGGCAGCCCACCCAGGTCGACACGGCTTTCTTCGGGGCTGTGGAAGTCGCTGCCGCGTGATGCGTAAAGACCAAACTCGAGCGCCGTTTCGGCGTAGCGCAGCTGTTCGCTGTGGCTGTGACTGCCCGTCATCACTTCCACGGCCTGGCCCCCGTGGGCGATGAACTCTGTGAACAGCGCGTACTCGGCGGTGGGTGAAAACTTGTAGCGCGCCGGGTGGGCAATAACGGCCACGCCGCCGGCTTGTGTGATCCAGCGCACCGCATCCGACAGTCGTGCCCATTCGTGCGGCACGTAACCCGGCAGGCCCTCTTTCAAGAAGCGGCGAAACACGCTGTGGGTGTCGGGGCAATGCCCGGCTTCAACCAGGAAACGGGCGAAATGGGTGCGTGAAATCAGGTCAGGGTTGGAGACAAAACGCAGTGCACCTTCAAACGCACCCGGTATGCCAGCGGCTGCCAGGCCGGCCGCCATGTCGTGTGCACGTTGCAGCCGTCCGGCACGCGTGGCCGCCAGGCCGCTGTGCAATGCCGGGTTGTCAGTGTCAAAGCCCAAGCCCACGATGTGCACCGTTTCGCCAGCAAAGCTGACCGATACCTCGGTGCCGGTCAGGTAGCCCAGGCCGAGCGCCAGCGCCGCGGTCTGCGCGCGCTGCTGGCCGGCCAGTTCGTCATGGTCGGTCAGGGCCCACACGTCCACACCCTGTGCGTGGGCGCGGGCAGCCAGGGCTTCGGGTGACAAGGTGCCGTCTGACACGTTGCTGTGGCAGTGCAGGTCGGCGTTGAGCAGGTGCATGACCCGCATTGTGGTGCGGCACACCGCCTTGCCGCTCGACTGCGTGCGGAACTCCCTGCCGAAGGCCCCGCTGTTTGCGGCCCTGGCTACTGGCGCTTGTTTTCCAATTGGGTCGAGGAGCTCGTAGCCCGCACCACGATGGACCTGACCCTGCAACCGCTGAATCCGCAATCGACCCGCTCCGCCACGGCCGAACCGCTCCCGACGAGCGCTGGCGGGGCCGAGGCTGACAGCGCAGCGACGGCGCTGGACCTGCTGCTGCAGCGCATGCGGGCCAGCGGCGACTTTCCGTCACTGTCCAGCGCGGTCACGCGCATCCAGCGCATTGCAGTTTCAGACACTGAAAGCGTGGCCAGCCTGGCCGGAGAAATCCTGAAAGACGTGGCGCTGACGCAGAAGCTGCTGCGCATGGTCAACACGGTGCACTACGCCCGCGTCGGCGCAGGCAACGTCAGCACGGTGACGCGTGCGGTGGCGCTGGTGGGTTTTGCCGGTATCCGCAACATGGCGCTGTCTCTGATGCTGCTGGAGCGCATGCCCGACCGGGACCAGGCCGTGCGCTTGCGCGAGGAATTTGTGCGTGCGCTGTGGGCCGCGCAACTGGCACACGACCTGACACCCGGCGACACCGATGCCGAAGAAGCCTATCTGGCGGCCTTGTTTCACAACCTGGGTGGTCTGCTGGCCGAGTTTTATCTGCCCGTTGAGGCACAAGCCATCCGGCAGCTGTGCCGCAGTGCAGACGGCGCGGCGCCTGTGTCGCTGGAAGCGGCGTCGCGCAAAGTGTTGGGGCTGGGCTTCGAGGCCTTGGGCGTGGGTGTGGCCAAAACCTGGGGTCTGCCCGAAAGCTTGCGCAGCGCGCTGCGCAAGCCCACCGGTGCTGCGCCGGTGCGTGCGCTGCCACGCGGCAGTGAACGCCACCGCTGGCTGGCTGCGCTGGCGCATGACCTGGCCTTGACCCTGCAGTGGCCGGATGCCCAAGCCGCGCGCCGGCAGGTGCAGCGACTGGCCGAGCAACATGCCCGCGCGCTGGACATGACGGCGGCCCGTATTTGCACGGCGGCAGAACAGGCGCGGCACACAGTGGCCCAGTTGGCACCGGCCATTGGCTTGCGGGTGGCGCCGGGAACGCCCACGCACCGGATGCTGCACAGCGACAGCGC
>JANNMQ010000756.1:0-1948 GCA_031398045.1 Rubrivivax sp. | reverse complement strand
GTGCGTCAACTCAGCGCGTGCTGTGTTCGCTGCTGCCCGCCGTCAAACGCTCAGCGGTGGCTGCCGGCATCAACGCTTGCAATTCCAGTTCCTGCAGCCGCGCATGGCGGCCCGCCATTGCGGCGGCGGCAACGGCAACGGGTGCCTGCGCAGGCAACGCCGCAGTGGCGGGTGCCGGCGTCACGCTGACCTCACGGCCCGCAAGGGCACCCGCCAGCACGCCAGCCGCCAACACACACAACAGCGCCGTTGGGAAGCCGGTGGCGATGTTCAGCAGCAAGGTGTTGGGCTGCTGGTCTTCCAGTTCTTGCAGCAGTTCGCGCGCCAGCTCGGCATTGGCGACGTCGCCAACGGGTGATGTCACGCTGTCGCCAATGGGTGATGTCACGCGGTCGCCAGCGCGTGATGTCACGCCGTCGCCCACCACCGACGGCGCGCCGATGCGCGAAGCACGAAACGCAAGGTCGCGCAAGGGCTGCAGCGGCCGGGGTGTGCGGGCAACGAGGCGTTGCAATGGCTTTAATGCGAAGTGCATGACAGAAGCTCCCTGATGTGTTTCGATGAGTCTGGCCGCTTGTTGTGACAAGCCGCCTACCACCCAGGAACGTACTGTCGCGATGCCGGGCCGCGCCGGCTTTAGGCGGTCTAAAGCGTTCTAAAGCACAGCCCGCGCGCAGTGCTTCGATCTAGGGGGGCACAACAACAAGGCCACGCGGCCGGTGCGCGAAAAAACTCAGTTGCGGTAAGAGGCGTCAGCCGCATCCACCCGCCGCTGCATCGCGTCGAAAGCATCCTGCCCGGCGCCATAACGGGTGTCGAACTGCAGCGAATCGCGCACGCAGGCCTCAAGCACCGGCGTGGGTATGGACCGCGCCTTGCCCATGGCCATCACGGCCAGCTGCACCTCGCAGGCGCGCTGCACCAACCACATCAGCGCAAAAGCCTGCGCCAGCCCGTGGCCAATAACCACCGGCCCGTGGTTGCGCAGCAGCAGCACGGGTTTGCCTTCAGCGCTGGCCAGGATGCGTGCGCCTTCATCGGCATGCACGGTGATACCCTCGAAGTCGTGATACGCCACCTTGCCATACAGCTGTGCGGCGTAGAAATTGGTGTAGCACAAGCCTTCGTCCAGGCAGCACACAGCCATGGTGGCGGTGGTGTGCACGTGCATCACGCAGTGCGCCTCGGGCAGCACGTTGTGAATGGCGCCGTGGAAAGTGAAACCGGCCGGGTTGATGGGCCAGCGACTCGCGCCGACGGTGTGGCCCTGCCCATCCACTTTCACCAGGTTCGATGCACACACCTCGCTGTAATGCAGGCCAAAAGGGTTCAGCAAAAAGTGGCCCGGCTCGCCCGGCACCCGCAGCGAAATGTGGTTGTAGATCAGTTCGGTCCAGCCCAGGTGGTGAAAGATGCGGTAGCAGGCCGCCAGTTGCACGCGGGCCTGCCATTCGGCTTCGCTGCAGCCCAGCGGGTTGACGGGGTTGGTTGAGTCGCTGCTGACTTGTGTAGTTAGGCTCATTGGCTGCCTCATGGATAAAAAGAAAAAACACCGTGCCCAGCGCCCTGGATGACGGCTTGCGTCAGCACGGTTCAGCCGTTGTTGCACGGCGTGCAAGGCATCGTGCCGGACGGCGCGCCAGACAGCACGTCAAAAAGCGGATGCAGATTGCCAAACTTGGCATCAAACACTTCGAGGCCTTCGTCAACCTGCAGCGTCAAACCCACCTTTTTGGCCACCAGCAGGGCCACGAAGTGGGTGCGCGCGCACTCGGTCAGCGCCCGCCCGGCCGCCTGCTGGGTGGCGGCGCTGCGGCCCCGGCCCATGCGCACGTTCAGGTAGCAGAAACCGAATGCAGCCGAGCCGTCGGCCACTGCACAGTGCGCCGCCGGAAAAGCCAGCACACGTATGCCGCCGGTGGGAAAAACGGGCTTGCCGTTTTCGTCT
>JANNMQ010000747.1:0-3606 GCA_031398045.1 Rubrivivax sp. | reverse complement strand
ATCGCCTTGGGGGTAAGCGCGTCGTTCATTCCCCGATGCTTTCGATCGTCAGCCGATGAAAAGCGGCAGCGGCGTCGACGATTTCATGCACTGGGAAACCGCACTGCCTGACTACTGGGTGCCACGCGGCTACGTGCAGATCCGCTGTGACCAGCGCGGCTCGGGTGCGTCGGCCGGCAAACTCGACGTGCTGGGCCCGCAGGTGCAGCGCGACTTCATTGACGCCATCGAATGGGCCGGCACACAACCCTGGAGCAACGGCCGCGTCGGCCTGCTGGGCGACTCGTACTTCGCTGCGCTGCAATGGCTGGTAGCGCAGCACCGGCCACGCCACCTGAAGGCGATTGCACCGGTGCAAGGCTTCACCGACTTCTACCGCGACGCACTGCGACACGGCGGCATGCTGTCGGCGCGGTTTCTCGACTTGTGGTTCGAGGCTCGTGTGCGGCAGTGGCAGTTTGGCAGCCCTCGGCTGGACAGCGCAAGCGCACTGCCGGCGCAGCAGCTTGCAGCCAACACCGTTTGGGACCGCGACTTCCGCCAGCTGCTGCGCGACGAAAAACTCGCCACGAGCGCGTTTGCTGCTGAGCGCACCCCAGACCTGGCGCGCATCGACGTGCCGGTTTACGCCTATGCCAACAGCGGCGGTCTGGGGTTGCACGGGCGGGGCACGATTGACGGCTTTTGCGGCGCCGTTCATGCGCCCATGCGCAAGCTGAAGATTGGCGTCGGCCCCGACCCTGACACGATGTACACCTTGTCGGAGGTACAAGCGCAGCAACGCTTCTTTGACCGCCACCTGAAGGGCATCCACAACGGCATCGAAAACGAGCCACGTGTCACGGTGGCGGTGCGGCGCGGCGCCGACGTGATTGAGCGCCAAGGCAACGACTATCCACTGCCGGGCACACGGGCCCTGCGCTGGTTCATCGATCCGGCGCGAAAGTCAATCGGGGCCGCGCCAGCCACCGCCGGCGCAGCAAGCTACCGCAGCGAATATGGGCGCAGCGATGAGCCTGCCATGCTGCGCGTCGTTTCTGCACCGCTGGCGGCCGACCTCGAATTGATCGGGCCGCTGCGCTTGCGCCTGCGCATCGCTTGCACAGCGCCGGACGCCGACCTATATGTGGCGCTGCGCGAATGGCGCGCCGACGGCAGCGAGGTCACCGCGCAAGGTGCCCAAGACCCGGCGCTGCCGGTGGCGATGGGCTGGCTGCGCGCGTCGATGCGCAAAACCGACCCGTTGCGCAGCACCGCGTACCGTGCATGGCACACCTACGATGAGCGCCAGCCACTGACACCGGGGGTGGCGGTCGAAGTGGACGTCAACCTTTGGCCCACAGCGTGGATCTTGCAACGGGGCCACCGTCTGGTGCTCGAGATCAGCGGCAGCGAACAGGCCGGCATGGTGACCTTTGCGCATCCGCCGCGCGGTCCGTGGCGGCCCAATGCGGCACAGCCGGTGGACAACGGCGGCGCGCCGCCCTGTGAGGTGACCGTGCTGCAAGACGTGCTGCATGACAACAGCGCCGCGTCGTACCTGGTGCTGCCGGTGCACACGCCGGGTGCGGGTGCCGAGCGCTTGGCACGAGCGCTGGAGCAGACATCAACAAATTTGTGAGCTGACAGCGCGAAGGGCCACAGCGATGTCAGTCGCGCGGGTGCCGGCCGGCAGGCTACCGCGGCATCTCGCGGCCGCTTTCCAGCGACGTTTGCAGCGCGCCAAAACGGCCTGCAGCTGCCGCCACCCGCCAGTGCGCGCGGGTCAGGTTGGCGCGCGATTCAGCCCATTGCAGCCGTGCGCCGGCGGTGGCCGTCTGCGCCTGCAGCAAGTCGGTGAAGTTGCCCACACCGAGCCGGAAACGCTCGGTGGACACACGCAAGGTCGATTCAGCGCTGTCCAGCAGGCTGCGGCTGGCACGCAGCGCCGAGCGCTCACCCAGCAGGGCTTGCGCTTCCTGCCAGACCTGCAGTGCGGTCAGGCGCTCAGACTCTTCCAGATCGGCCGCGCGGGCCTGGACGCGGCCTTTTGCATCCTGGATCTGCGAGCGCAGCACACCGCGGTCCAGCAGCGGCAGGCTCCACTCCAGCGACGCGCTGGTGTCGGTGCTCGATCCGCTGGCGCTGCCAGCGCTGCTGCCACTGACACCACCCACCGACCGTGACCGGCCGGCTCTGGCAGCCAGCGACACGCTGCCCCAGCGCTGCGATTCAAAACCCGCGGCCCGCGCCTGCGCTTCAGCCTGGCGCGCACGCGATGCCACCACCCGCGGGTGGTTGGCGCGCGCTTCCTGCACCAGCATCTCCAGGTCCAGCGGCGGTTCTTCGGCCGCCTCAACCGGGCCGTCCACCTGGGCCAGCACCAGGGGCCGCGACGCCGGCCAGCCCATCGCCAGCGCCAGTTCACCACGCGCCGACATCCAGGCGCTCATCGCGCGCGCGTAGTCCAGCCGCGTCTGCGCCAGCGCCGTTTCGGCTTGCAGCTTTTCCAGCTGTGATGCGGCACCGGCACCCAGGCGCGCCCTGGCCATGCGTTGGCTCTCGAGCGCCGTGCGCACGTTGATGTTGGCGGCCTCGATACGCCAGTAAGCCGCCTGCGCGGCGGCATACAGCTGCGCGGCCTGGGCCACGGCGGTCAGCACCTCGCTGCCCTGCTCGTCCAGCGTGGCCTGCAGCGCCAGCCGTGATTCACGCAATGCGGCCGAGGTGGCGCCAAAGTCGTACAGCACCCACTGCAGATCGGCGGCCGCGCTGCTCTGCGCTTTTTCGCCACGTGCGCCATCAACACCACCGCGCAGCGTCACGCTGGGCTGCCATGCCGATTGCGCACGATCCAGCTGCGCCCGCGCCTGCGTCACGCCACCGGCGCTTTGGCGCAGGCGGGTGTTGTGGCAGACCACCGAGCGCAACGCGGCGGCCAGCGCCAGCGGCTGGTTGACGTCTTCGGCAATGCCGTCGCGGCAGCGTGCGGGGTCGAGCAACCAGCGGGTGGTGTCGGCGCTGCTGTCCCGTGCCACCGACCCCGCTTCTGCCGCCCGCAGCGGTGTCTGCGCCTGCGCTCCCACCGCAGCCAGCGCTGCTGACAGGGCCCAAGCGCAAGCCAGCGGCCGCGGCCCGGCCGTCATGCGGCGCGCCCGCCGGTCAGCACCGCCAGCCGCTTGAGGTAATCGATGGCCCTGTCGTCGCGCACGATGCGGCCGTCGGCCATTTCGACCACACGGTCCACGGTGGCCAGCGTTTGCGGCCGGTGCGCCACCACGATGCGGGTGATGGCCATGGCCGCAATCGCGCGCCCCACCTCGGCTTCGCGCGCCACGTCCAGGTGGCTGGTGGCTTCGTCCAGGATCAGCACGCGCGGGCGCCGGTACATCGCGCGCGCCAACAGCACCCGCTGCTTTTGCCCGCCCGACAGCGTGGTGCCCATGTCGCCCACCAGCGACTGGTAGCCCATCGGCAGCTGCATGATGTCGTCGTGGATGCTGGCCATGCGCGCACATTCTTCGATCCAGGCGCGGTTGGCCTGGGGATCGAAAAAGCCGATGTTGTCGGCGATGGAGCCGGCAAACAGCACGTCGTCCTGCATCACCGTACCCACCTGCAGGCGCC
>JANNMQ010000746.1:0-4128 GCA_031398045.1 Rubrivivax sp. | reverse complement strand
AGCGCCGCCAGGTCGCGTTCCAGCGCTGCCGGGTCTTGGGGGGGGAAGGCGGCAACAGCGGTGGGCACAGACGGCTCAGACACAAAAGGGCTCCGTAAACGGTTTGACGAGCGACTGCGTGCAAGCGTTCAGGCAAGCGGGTGCAAGCAGGCGGCTGCAGACTTCGACCAAAGCTTGGGATTGTAGGCGCCGGCCCTGCGTAAACCCCGCCTGTAGCCCTGCACAAAGCCGGACCCGGCATGCGTAGCGCCTGCCGCGCAAAGCACGCGCTGCACCCGCCCTACATGCCTTTGAACAAATGGGCGTACAGCCGGCTGGCCACCAGCTTGTCGGCGTGGCCTTTCAGCGTCAGCGTCACCTTGCCCGACTCTTCGCGCCGCGCGCTGGCCACCACACGGGCCTGCACCACGGTGCCGCGGTGCACCTGCCAGAAGGCTTGCGGGTCCAGCTGCGGCAGCAATTCGCGCAGCGACTGGCGGATCAGGTGTTCACGCTCGGCCGTGACTACACGCACGTATTTATCGGCGGCTTCAAAGTACAGCACGTCTTCGACCGGCACCAGGTGCACCAGGTTGCCCACCTGGGCTTGGATGACCGACAACCGCGGCGGCGCAGAGGCCGAGCCGGGGCCTGCAGAGCCCAGCAGTGCACGCAGTTGTGTCAGCGTCTGCGCCAGCTGGTCAGGGGCGGCCGTGGCGGCGGTGCTGGAGGCCGCCAGCCGCACTTGCAAACGCTGCACGCAGGCCGCCAGCCGGGCCGGCAGCACGGGTTTGACCAGATAGTCCACCGCCTGCGCTTCAAAGGCCTGCAGCGCGTAGTCGTCATAAGCCGTCACAAACACCAGCAGCGGGAATGCCGGCGCTCCAGGCCCGTCGGGCCAGTCTTCGGCCAGCGCCTGGGCCGCTTCCAGGCCGGTGCAGCCCGGCATGCGGATGTCGAAAAAACACAGCTGCGGCTGCAGGGCCAGCGTTTGCGCCACCGCTTGCAGGCCGTCGCCCACCACGGCGGCCACCTGCAACGCGGGCCACAGCGTGGCCAGCTCGGCCTGCAAGCCAGCGGCCAGCAGTGGTTCGTCTTCGGCGATCAGGCAGCGTGGGGGGTTCATCATGAAGGGCTTTGTGAAGGGGTTTGCAAAAGCCCGCGCCGCGCCGATCAGCGCCCGGGCCCGGCCAAAGCAGCGGCAGGGGCTGCCGCTGACGCTGGTACGGCGGGCATCGGCATCGGCATCGGCATCACCACCGTCACCACCAAGCCCGTGGCGGCGGCGCTGCGATCGGTGGTCGGGTCGGCTGCGGGGCCTGATGGTGTGTCGGCTGCATCGGCCGCGTCTTGCAAGCTCAGCCGTGCTGCCGGCCCGTACAGCGTGGCCAAGCGTTCACGCACCTGGGCCAGGCCAAAGTGGCTGCCCAGCGCATCAGCATCAGACGCCCCCACCTGCAGGCCTTGACCGGTATCGCGCACCACCAGGTGCAAGTTGGTGCCCTGCACAAAGGCCTGCACTTGCACCAGGCCGCCGGCCACTTGCGGTTCCAGCCCGTGTTTGATGGCGTTTTCAACCAAGGGCTGCAGCAACAGCGGCGGCACCGGCAACGGGCGCAGTTCGTCCGGCAGGTCCAGCTGCACCCGCAGCCGCGGGCCCATGCGGATGGCCATCAGTGCCAGATAGTCGGCCACCCGTTCAAATTCAGTGGCCAGCGGGTGCGTGGCGCTGCGGCTGGCGTTCAGCGTGGCGCGCAGGTAGGCAATCAGGTGGTCCAGCATGGCCTGCGCCTGCTGCGGCTGCAGGCCGATCAGCACCCGCAGGTTGGCCAGGGTGTTGAACAGCATGTGGGGCTCCAGCTGCGACTGCAGCAGCCGCAGCTGGGTTTCAGCGGCCTGGCGCTGCGCGGCTTCAGCCTGCGCGCGGGCCTCCGCCAGGTTTTCCATCGAGCTGATGACGACGATGGAAATCACCGTGCCGAGCACACCCATCACCAGCGTGATGCGGGAACTGGCTGAACCCCATTGCCACAGGCTGGCGGACTGGTTGCCGGTCAACGCGTCACCCAGACCCATGCCCAGCACCGGGCCCAGCACGGCGGCCATCAAAGCACCTGCCAGGGCCCCGCTCCAGCCACTGCTGGTGTTCAGCAGCGGCAGGCCGCGGGCGCACCGCAAGCGGTCCGTGACCCAGGCCAGTGCCAAGCGCATGCCATCCACCAGCACGGTGCAGACCAATCCGATGCTCAGCGAGTAGACCAGCTTGGTGCCAAAGCTGCGGCCGTCCATGGCGGTCAGCAACAGCGCTATGCCCAGGCACAGCAGACCCACCACCAGCACGTGGCGGCCCAAAGTGTCGTGCAGCCGGCGCCAGGTGTGGGCCACCGCACCGGCACCAGGGGGCAGGTCAGACGCGCTGGGCGGTTTGGGCAGAGGGGTCATGATCGTCCAGCGTGCCTGGCTGCTTCAGCCCCAACACCGTCGGCGCGTTCCGCAGTGCGCAGACCCCGTGGCGGGTGTTGGAGCGGATGGCATTCAAGATGGGGGGTGGGTGGGTGTGCCTGGGTTGGCACGGGGCCCGCAAGAGCCGAAGCGCTACGGTGGCCGGCCAGCACCCGCCGCGCCAGCGGCCTGCGACGCAACGGTGCCGGTGGTCGCCAAACGGCGGTTCAACCACGCGACCTGCGCCAGCAACGCAGGCCCTGACCGCGACGGCTGCCCGGCGGCCCTGGCGTCACGGCTGCATCAGCTGGGCGCGCAGGGCCTCCACCCGCGCCCGGTTGGCGCCCAAATCCTTGCGCCCCAGGCGTGACGCCGAGCGCACCTGCACCACCTGCGCCACGGGGTCGAACCAGAATTCCACATCGTCGGTGTACTTCATCAGCCGGGTGGTGAAGCTGGCGTACAGGTAGTCTGGTTCAGACTTCACCACCACCGCGCCGGGCTGCGCCTGCACGATGGCTTGCAAGCGCTGCAGGGTCTGCGGCCCGCTGCCGCGCAGCGCCAGCGGCGCAATGCGGGCGTAGGCTTGCTGGGCATCGCCGGGCCACAGGTCGGCCTGGCTGCTGACGCTGTTGGGGGTGCGAGATGGGCGCTTCAGCTTGCCTTCACGCACCCCCAGATCACCCGGCGGTGTGCCGCGCAGAAAACCCAGCTGACCGACCAGCACCGCAGCCACGGCCAGAACCACCGTGGCGATGAACAGCCATTTCAAGATTGAAAGCAACATCGAAGGCACTCCGTTTTGCGCCGGCTTCAGCGGCGGCGTCCACCCAGCAGCGACCCCAGCACACCGCGGATGATTTCGCGGCCCACCGCAGAACCGATGCTGCGCACGGCCGACGAGGCCGCCTTTTCGGCCAGGCCGGGGTGGCGCCCGCCACGGGGCCCGGTGGTGCCCAGCATCAGGTCTTTGACCATGTCCATCATGCCGCCACCAGGGGCCGGGGCGGCTGTGCCCACCGGGGCGCTGGCGCCGGCCGGCCCAGCGCCGGGTGCTGCCTGCGCAGGCACTGCGTCCACCGCCGCGCGGCCTTTGATCTTTTCGTAGGCCGATTCGCGGTCCACCGTCTTTTCGTAGGCGCCAGCCACCAAAGACCCCGCTACCAGCGCCTGCCGCTGCGCCGGGGTGATGGGCCCTATTTGGCTGCCAGGCGGCAACACAAACACCCGCTCGGTAACGCTGGGGCGGCCTTTGGCGTCCAGAAAACTGACCAGGGCTTCGCCCACCGCCAGCTCGGTGATGGCGGTGGCCATGTCACCGATGGCTGGGTTGGCGCGCATGGTGTCGGCCGCGGCTTTCACCGCCTTCTGGTCACGCGGCGTGAAAGCGCGCAGCGCATGCTGCACACGGTTGCCCAGCTGCGCCAGCACGGTGTCGGGCACGTCCAGCGGGTTTTGCGTCACGAAGTACACCCCCACGCCCTTGCTGCGCACCAAACGCACCACCAGTTCGATGCGCTCGATCAGCGCCGTCGGTGCGTCCTTGAACAGCAAATGCGCCTCGTCGAAAAAAAACACCAACTTGGGTTTTTCCAGGTCACCCACTTCGGGGAGCATCTCAAACAGCTCACTCAGCATCCACAGCAAAAAGGTGGCGTACAGGCGCGGCGCGTTCATCAGCTGGTCGGCGGTCAGGATGTTGATGAC
>JANNMQ010000076.1:0-37284 GCA_031398045.1 Rubrivivax sp. | reverse complement strand
CGCGACACGCTGCCCACGCCGCGCACGGCCAGCATGGCGCGCGTGACTTCGTTGTCGACAAACCAGCTCAGGGCCTCGTCGTCCATGCGGCTGGAGGCCACCGTGTAGGTCAGGATCGGCGCACCGGCCAGATCGACCTTGCTGATGGCCGGGTCGCGCAGGTCGGCCGGCAGGTCGGAACGCACCCGCGCCACGGCCGATCGCACATCGTCCAAAGCCTCCTGGGTGGACTTTTCAAGGCGGAATTCGACCGTGACGCTGGCCACCCCGTCTTGCACCTTGGTGTAGATGTTTTTCACGCCCTGCAACGCGGCCACCGCGTTTTCAATCTTGCGCGCCACCTCGGTTTCCATTTGCGCCGGCGCGGTGCCGGGCAGGCTGGCGGTGACGCTGATGGTGGGCAGGTCGATGTCTGGGAACTGCTGCACCTTCATGGCCGAAAAACCCAGCACCCCGGCCAGCGTGAGCAGCACAAACAGCATCACCGCGGGGATGGGGTTGCGGATGCACCAGGCGGAGACGTTCATGCGTGGGCGGCTCGGTTCAGGTTGGTGCGGGGCAGGGGCGCTGGCCGTCGGGCCGGGTGGTGCGGCGACACGTCAGCGCACCGCAGCGGCCGGGCCGGGCTGGGCGGCCACCACCCGCACCGTGTCGCCATCAGCCAGAAACCCACCGCCGCTGGCCACCACGCGGGCGGCGGCGTCGAGGCCGCTGATGACTTCAATGCGGTCGCCCACACGTCGGCCCACCTGCACTTTGGTCTGCGCCACACGTTCGCCCGGGCCCAGCACAAAGACGTAGCTGAAGCCGTCGCGCAACAGCACGGCACTTTGCGGCAAGGTCAGCGCAGCCGTGCTGCCGAGCAGAAATTCGCCGCGGGCATACATGCCGGCCTTGGTCACACCACTGTTTTCAGAAGCCACCACGGCCGCCCCCGCAGTGGGGCCCGAACCAGTGGCCGCCAGCAAATTGGCAGGCGCAGCACCTTGCACATCCACGTACACCAGGCCGTTGCGGCTTTGGGCGTCCAGCGTCGGCGCCACCATGCGCACCCGGCCTACCAGCGCCGTGCCCCCCACCGGTTGCACCTGCACCTGTTGGCCCACGGCGATGCGTCCCAGGTCGGTGGCGGTCACCTCGGCACGCCATTCCAGCCGGCCCTTGCGAATCAGCCTGAACAGCTCGGCCCCCGCCGGCACCACCGCACCCACAGTGGCGCTGCGGGCCGAAATCACGCCGTCGTCAGGCGCCAGCACACGCGCTTGCGCCAGCCTGAGCTGCTGCACTTTCAACATCGCCTGCTGCGCCTGCAAGCGCGCCTGCGCAGTGCGTTCCTGGGTCAGCAGCTGATTGATAGCCTGCGCCGACAAGACACCCGTGGGCTGCAGGTCGCGCGCGCGCTGTGCATTGGCGCTGGCTTCGGCCAGCGTGGCTTCACTTTCAGCCACCAGCGCTTCGGACTGCGCCAGTTCGGCACGCGGCAACTCGGTGGCAAAACTGGCCAGCAGCTGGCCGCGCTTCACCACGTCGCCCACGTTGACCCACACCTCGGCCAGCCGCCAAGCGTTGCTTTCAGCCCCCACCACCGCTTCTTGCCAGGGGTGGATGGTGCCGCCTGCCTGCACCGACTGCGCGATGCTGGCGCGCTGGGCTTGCGTGAGCGTGACGCTCAGGGCGGGGCGGGCGCTGGTCGGGGCCGCTGGAGTGGCTGGGGTAGCCTGCGTGGTCTGGGCCTTGGCCCCAACCACCGCTGAAGCAGCCTGTTCGGCAGCTGTGGCGGGGGCGCCCACCAAGCCCAGGCCTGCAGCCCACAACGCTGGTGCAAAAAGACGCCGAAGGCCGCGGCGGGCCACAAATCGAATGGTCATGCGATGAATGACACGGTACGGACAAGTCACGAGTATGGCCTGCTTGCAGCGCCTGCACAGCACCCCGTGCCCACAGCCGGGCTCAAAGCAGGGCTCGAAGCAGGGCTAAAAGCAGGGCATGCAGGCCGGCCACCAAACCCCTTTCAAAGCCAGCCGCTAAAACAACTCCACGTCGCTGTCGCGCGCCTCTTCTTTTAGGTGGCCCTGTGCCACCAATGCCGCAAAGTCATGCAGCTGATTGCGGCCTTGCTGCTTGGCGAAGTACAGCGCCTTGTCTGAACGTTCAAAACATGAGGTGGGCGTGTCGCCACCACGCAGCTTGGCCACGCCCACACTGACCGTGATGTGGCCCACCTTGGGAAAAACATAACGCTCGACGTTGCGGCGCAAGCGCTCAAAGGCACCCAGGGCGTCGGCCGCGCCGCCGCAGCGCATCAACACCACAAACTCTTCGCCGCCAAACCGGAATAGATGGTCGTAGTAGCGAAAGCTGCTGCGCAACAAGCGGCCCAGCAGCAACAGCACTTCGTCGCCTATCAGGTGTCCGTGGACATCGTTGACCCGTTTGAAAAGGTCGATATCCACCACCCCCAGCCAGACCGAAGTGGCAGCCATGCTGCGTCTGTCTTCGGCCAGCGCCACCACCTTTTCAGCCGCCGACACTTGCGCGGCCAAGCGCAAGAAACAGTCGTCGAAGGTTTTGCGATTCAGCAGGCCGGTGAGCGTGTCGCGTTCGCTGTAGTCCAGCAAACCCTGAAAGTTGCGGTACACCCGCAGCACAGCACTCACCAGGCGCAGCGATGCTTCATCCAGCACCGCGTCGGTGTGGATTTCCAGCACGCCCACGGCTTCGTGTTCAGCGTCCAGCGGCAGGTAGGTGCGCGCGGGCGCGGCGTGCTGGGGCGCCACCGATACCGGCTCATTGCGTGTCATGCAAGCCAGCCGGTCGGGCGCCGTGTGCAGCAGCGGCAAGCCTTCAGGGTCTGCCCCCAGGGGGTCGGCCGTGGCCGCCGCGTCACCGAGCAACAGGTGGGCCCGCGTCAGCCAACGCTGACGGTCTGCTTCGCCCACACATCGGTAGATGGCAACAAGGCGGGGGCGCAACAAATCCCTGAACGCACTGACCAAGGTGACATCAAGCACCTCACGATCGCGCGAGCCGGTCAGTGTGGCCAGGTGTTCAACAACGCCTGACATGGATACCCTGCTAAAGGTTGGACGGTGCGTAAGGGCACTGCGCGGGGACCGTCACTTCAACCCAGCCCCCTTGAGCGGCGGGTGGTGGCAGGAAGTAACAACGGTTGCAGTACCCAGCCCGGCTCTTGTGGGCCCCTGGAGGAACCCGCATTGTGGCCGAAGTTTTTAGCAACCTAGACCGCCACGCCCGCACGCACTGCACCGCCAGCGTAGCGTGCCACGAAGCGCAACAACTCGTCTTCGCCGTACGGTTTGCCCAAATAATGGTCGGCGCCCAGTTCAGACGCATGTTCGCGGTGTTTATGGGCAATGCGCGAGGTGATCATCACCACCGGCAAATCGGCCAGCCGCGCGTCAGCACGCACGTTACGCAGCAGGTCAAAGCCGTCCATGCGCGGCATTTCGATGTCGGACAACAGGGCCACCGGTCTTTCGCCGGCCAGCAGTTCCAGGGCTTCCATGCCGTCTTTGGCAGTCACCACCCGGTAACCCTCACGCACCAGCAGCCGCTCGGTCGCACGGCGCACGGTCAAGGAGTCGTCCACCACCATCACCAGGGGTTGCAAACGAGGTGCCGCGGCTGCAGAAAGCCCTTCGGCGGCCTGCGCGCCGCCGAAAGACTGCACGCTTCGAAGATGTTCACCGTACACGGCCGACAAGGCCACCGGGTTGTAGATCAGGGCCACGGCTCCCGAGGGCAACAAAGTGACGCCGGCAAGCCCAGGCACCCGGGCGAGTTGCGGGCCCACGTTCTTGACCACCACTTCCTGGTTGCCCACCACCTCGTCGATATGCACCGCCACCCGCTGCGCTGCGCTGCGCACCACTGCCACGGCCTGCGTGCGCCCTTCAGCAGTGCCGCCCCGCGCCGCGGCCTGCAGCAGCGCAGCCAGCCAATAAAACGGCAGCGCCTCGCCGTCCATATCCAGCTTGCCACTGGCATAGGCAGCCTCCACCTCTGCACCTGGCACGCGGCGTATGCTTTCAATCAGGGTACTGGGCACGGCCACCACCAGGTCGCCACAACGCAGCATCACCACCTGCGTGACGGCGGTGGTCAGCGGCAGCAGCAGCTTGAAGCGCGTGCCCTGGCCGGCTGCAGTTTGGGTTTCGATGCGCCCGCCCATCGCGGTGACCTCGGCGCGCACCACGTCCAATCCCACTCCGCGACCGGCCAGTTCGGTCACCGCGTCGGCGGTGGTGAAGCCGGGTTTGAAAATCAGCTGCGACAGTTCGGCTTCGCTGGGTGCTGCGCCCTCGGGCAGCAGTCGCCTTTCGATGGCACGCTGCCGGATGCGCTGCAGGTCCAGGCCGGCACCGTCGTCGGCAATGTCCACCGCCACTTCGTTGCCCGACTGGGCGACGGCGATGGTGACCTGCCCCACCCCGGGCTTGCCGGCGGCCACGCGTTCGGTCTCGGATTCAACCCCATGCGCCACGCAGTTGCGCAGCAGGTGTTCGAAGGGGCCGATCATACGTTCCAGCACACCGCGGTCCAGTTCGATGGCGCCGCCCACGATGTCCAGCCGTACCTGCTTGCCCGCTTCTTTGGCGGCCTGGCGCACGGTGCGGTACAGACGGTCGGATGCGCTTTCAAATTCCACCATGCGTGTGCGCAGCAGGTCGTCTTGCAGGTCGCGGGTCAGGCGCGACTGCGCGGCCAGCTGGTCTTCAGCTGACTGCAGTGTGCGCTGCAGCCCGCGCTGCAGCGTGGCCACGTCGTTCACCGATTCAGCCATGAAACGCGTCAGTTCTTGCAGCCGCGTGAAGCGGTCCATCTCCAGCGGATCGAAGGCCTGAGCCGCCGCTTTGGCCGCTTCCAGGCGCGAGCTGATCTGCGTTTCTGCCTGCACCTCAATGTCGCGCAGCTGGTGACGCATGCGGTCCAGGCTTTCGCCCAGTTCGCCCAAACCGGACTGCAGCTGTTTGACGTCAGCATCGATGCGCGAACGTGCAATGGTTACTTCGCCGGCTTGGTTCAGCAAGCGGTCCAGCAAGGCTGCGCGCACACGCACGCCGGCCGGGCCCGTGGCCACGCGCTCTTCTCCGGCGGGTGCTGCAGCACCGCCGCGTTCAAAGCGGCTCCAGTCCAGGCGCTGCGCTGTCGGCGCGGTGGTTGCAGCGGGGCTGGCTGCGTTGGCGTAGGCTGCTCCGGCGTCGACCGCAACAGCCTGCCCAGCGACCGCAGCCACCCCGGCCACGGTGCTGAAGGAGCTTGTGATTGGCTCTGCAAGGGCTGCCGGGCCTGCCACCGCTGCTTGTGCGTTGGCGGCTGCAGCCTCTTCGGCGGCCGTGTCGGGTTCGGCCAGCGCAGGGGCCGCATCAGCCACCTGCGCAGCAGCGGGCTCCATCGCGCGGACTGCTTCAGGCGGTACTGGCGCCGCCGCGCCCGCTGGCGGTGTTTGCAAGCCATAACTGCTGGCTGCCGCCGCGGCACTGACAGCCGCCGCCTGTGCCAGCGCTGCTGCGGTCTTGGCCTCTTGGGCCTGCACCTGGCCCTGCCGGCGCAGGGCTTCAAGTGCCGAGACCATGGCGTCAGCGCGACCCAGCAAAGGCAGTACGTCAGCCGCACGTGCGCTTTCGCTGGAGGCCAGGTGCTCAATGGCCGTCTCCAGCCGGTGCGCCATTTCACCCAGGCGCATGGCACCGGCCAGGCGGGCGCCGCCCTTGAACGTGTGCAACGTGCGCATGCAGGCCGCTGGCGGGCCTTCTTGGGAAGGCTGGTGCATCCAGTCGCGCAGGCGTGCCTGCAGCTGTGGCAGCAGTTCTTCGGCCTCTTCGTCAAAGATGGGGAAAAGCTCAATGTCGACGCTGTCAACGACATCGATGTCCTGGTCGTCGTCAAAGGCGTCTTTGCGTGCGCCCGTGGGCACCAGCGGCAAGGACGGCGCAGCTGGGGTAGCGGTCGCTGCGCGCAGGTCGGCATGAGGCACGGCGGGCTCCACCACCGCCGGCGTTATCGCCCCCTGCGCTGCAGGCATCGAGGGCGCCGCTCTTTCAGGCCGGGCGGCCGCTGCCCGGTCTTCGTGTTCTGCGCCCAGCGCACCAGATTCGGTGGCGCGCGCCTGCGCAGGCAGGCGTTCATGTTCAGACAGTCGCTCGCGCAAAGCCACGGGCACGTCGCGCAGGAAGCCGGCGGCAAACTGGTGCAACAGGCGCCGGATTTCCTCGGCCGTGTCGCTGAACAAATCGCCTTCGCCGGGTCGACCCGAGCCAACGGCGCTGGACCGCATCAGTGCATGTTCAAGCGCACGCGCCAACGCGGACAGGTCGGCGCAACCCACCGTGCCCGCACTGCCAGCCAGCCCATGGGCCAGCGCAATGGAAACCTCGGGCACCGGGCGGCTGTCACTTTCCAACGCCCATTCAGCCAGTTCATTGACGAGGCGGCGAGACAGCTCATCGGCCTCGTTCAGGAAGATGTTGAAGAGCGGGATGCTGATGCGCAGCGGACCGATGCGTTTGTAGTTTTCGTCTTCGTCAACAGCTGCCAGGGACGGGGGAGCCGGCGTGGGCGGCACCAGCGACAGGCGCGCGGGCGCGGAGGCAACGGGGTGTTGCACCGGCGCAGCAGCCGGCGGTGCTTCTTGAGGTGCCTTTACCGCCGATTCAAAGCCGGGCAGCGGGGGAAGCTCATCAGACACGGGTGCGCGCTGTTCGGGTTGAGCAGGTGGCGCCGGTGCTTCAGCCACAGGCAACGCGGGGGCCTGCGTTTCGAAGGCCTCAGCCCCTGCGGGCCCAGCAGGCTGGGCAGCAACCGCCAAGAACTCTGGAAAGTCGGCGAAGTCGAGTTCCAACACGTCGGCAGCGGGCAGTTCCGTTATCAGCGGCAACCTGGGCTGGGGCGGCGGCAGTGGTTCGGCATAAGCACCAGCAAGGTCAAACTCAAAATCAACCAGCTGCACAGGTTCAGACAGCGGTGGTCGATCTGTGCGCTCCGCAGCGGGTGCTGTGCCGACTGCAAACACCGGAATGGTCGGCGCGCCCTGGTTTGCCGGCAATCCATCAGGCGTGGCCACGCCTGCATTCGGAGCATCAAGGCCGAGGTCGAAGTCAAGTTCCACCTCGGGCATTGAAGGCACGGGAGGCGCCGGTGCAGCCGGCTGGGCACGGGTTGTTTGGGCTTCCACAGGCGAAGCGACTGCGGGCAGCGTCAGATCCAGGTCGGCGGCGCTGGGCAGATT
This sequence comes from Rubrivivax sp., assembly GCA_031398045.1. Classification (GTDB taxonomy): domain Bacteria; phylum Pseudomonadota; class Gammaproteobacteria; order Burkholderiales; family Burkholderiaceae_C; genus Rubrivivax. The sequence goes on along the minus strand of JANNMQ010000076.1, from coordinate 30,035 downwards.
GCTGACACGGTCGACGAGCGTTGCCGGCGCCGCTACGGATGCGCCTACGGGTGCAAGTACGGGTGCAGGTACAGGTGCAAGTACAGGTGCAGATACGGGTACAGATGCGGGTGCAGATGCGGGTGCAGACGGCACCGCAGCATGCGCCTGAGGCGCCAACGCTGCAGGCGCAATGCGCTGCAAGCGGCCCTGGTGCCACAAGGCATCGGCGACCTGCACCACGGCCTGAGCATGGTGGCCGCTGGGTAGACCGGTTTCGATGGCGTCGGTCCAGTTGCGCAGGTAAGCCAGTGCATCGGTGGTGAACTGCACCAGCGGCTCGTCGGGTACGGTGGTTTGCGCCAGCCGCACGTTGTAAAGCTGCTCACAGGCCCAGGCCGCATCGCCGAATTCGCGCAAGCCGACCATGCGCGCGCTGCCTTTCAGCGTGTGGAAGGCACGGCGGATGGTGGTCATGTCGCCAGCGGCTTCGCCCCCGGCTTGCTGGGCGCGCTGCAGGGCCTGCAGGGCCTGTTCGGTGACGTCGCGGGCCTCTTCCATGAAGATGGCGCGCATCTCGGCGTCATCTTCCAGGCCCGTGCCGCCCTCGGGTGTGGGGCGCGGGGCCGGCACGGGGCGTTCGGCTGGCAAAGGCACGGGCGCCGGCGTGGTGGCTTCGGCCAGGGCACGCACCAGGTCGGTCCTGATGACGCGGCTGGTGGTGGGGTCTATGCTGTCCCGCAGGCCGCGTTGTGCGCTGCCCAGCAAGCGGGCCAGGTCGGCACGGTCAGCCGCCAGCGCCTGCTGGGCCACCAAGTCGATGCTGACCAGGAGCTCATGGTCACCCAGGTTGGGCTGCGCGGCCTCGGCCGCCAGCGCCTGCAGACGCACCTGCAACTTGATGTCGCCCGCCGGCAATGCCGCGGCGCTGGGCGCAGCGACGGGGAACGGCAAAGGTGCAAGCGGGGCAGCGCTGGGGCCTGCACGGGCGGTAGTGAGGTTGGCGCTGTGGATACCGGTGTTGCCGTCGCTGCCAACCTGCGCAGTGACCTGCACGCCATCTGCAACCAGCCTGCTGGACGCGGTGGCAGGCTGCAAAGGCAGCGCGCCGCCGCGCGGCGCTGCGGGCACCACCGTGGCCGGTGGGGGCGGTGCAGGTGACGGCCCAGCAGAAGCCGCCGCCGCAGCGGCCGCGGCTACAGAGGGCAGCACAGCGGAGGCCAAAGAAGATGCAGCCACAGGGGCCACAGGGGCCACAACAGCCGCAGCGTCCAACTCACCCAATGCCGAGGCCCGTTCACGCAGGCCCATGGCTGCGCTCAGGCTGCCGGTGTCGGCGTCAAACGTGAACAAGGCCTTGGCCAGCTGGGGCTGCACAGACAGCATGTCGATCAAAAAACTCAACGCGCCCAGGTTGTCGGCCAGCCGGTTGAAGGTGCCCGCTTTCTGGGCTTGCTCGGCGTCGACTTCCGTCTGCAGCAGTTGCTCCACGTCGTCGCGCATGTGCAGCACCGCTTGCGATGCGTGGTCCAGGCCCAGCACCGACAACACGCCCCGCATCGAAGCCAGCTGGCCCGGCACCGCCACGAGGGGTGTCGGGTCAGCAGGATTTCTGAAGTACTGGTCGATGTGCTTTTCAGCATTGGACAGCGAGCTGCGCAGTTCCTGCACCACACTGCCCATGGTCTGGCGGTCGCTGACGCGGCGGTACAGCTCCTCCATCCAGCTTTCCAGCGGCTGTTGAGCCGCCCCGGCACGCACCTGGTCCACCCGCTGCGCCAATTGCAACACCCGTTCGGCCAGGTCGGGCTGGTCAAGCTCACCGTCTTCCAGCGCCGCGTCAACGTACAGAAAAGCCGTCGCCACTTCCATGGCCAGCGGCGGCGGCGGCGGTGACAGGCTGGCCGCGGTTTGCGCCGCGGAAAGGCTGAGCGCGTGGGCCAGTGCTTCACCTGAAGGGAACAGCTTCTGCAGCGACTCACCCACCAACGCAAACTGCTCCATCAGGTTGGACAGGCGGTGCTGTTCGTCGCCAGCCACCGCGGCCCAGGTGTCTTTGGCAGCGGCCACACGGCGTTTGGCCGAAGCCAACAAGGCGGGGTCGTGCAGACCCAGCCGCACGCGGTCGTAGGCGTCGGTGCGCAGACCGTCCAGCCGCCAGGCCCGGCGCACCGCCGCCAACCGAGGTGACGGGCGGTCAGCACGCGGTGGGCTGGCGTGGGCACAAAAGAAGATGAGGTCTTGCGCCAGACGCTCAGACAGACCCACCTGCCCGCGTGCACTGGCGCGCAGTTGTGCCAGCAGGCGTGACGCCACCCGCTTGGTGTGCACGTCGTTGGCCAACAGGCCGTTGGCCAGGGCTTCGTAGACCGCGGCAGCGCTTTGCCACATGCCAGCCAGCGGGTGTTCACCCGGCTGCTGCCGCGCACCGGCGGCCAATTCGGCGCACAGTCTGCTCATGCGCAGGCAGGTCTGGCGACCGGGTTCACGCATCAGACCCAACACCAGCTGTTCCATGTCGCTGCGCGACGCATCGTCAGCACGCCGGGGTTGGTCGGCCGCGTCAGGCAAAAATCCGCCACCGTGGCGCAACCCTTCGGCCCAGGCGTTGCTGTCGAAGGACCACAGGTCAGCGGGGTGCACCCGTTCAGCGCCCGCCAGCAGCATGGCCGCTTGGTACTGCGGAAACAGCGCCACCGGCGACACCGGCTTGCCGGCCAGGTAACGGGCCAGGTAGTCGAGCAGCGCAAACGACACCCGCTCCACCGCCTCCACCGCCGCTGGCGTGGCGGCAGCGGGTTTGGTAGCCATGCGTTGCACCAGGCTTTCGGCCGCACGCAGCACCTGCGCCGCAGCGGGCAGGTCCACCAGTTCCAGCGCGCCCACACCCTGGTGCAGTTGCGCACGTGCACCGCGCAACACGGCGGGCTCCACCGAGTCCAGGTCACTCAGGCGCGCCGTGTCGGCGTCGCGCAGGTAGCGCCGCAGCGTTTTATTGGCAGATTCCAGCGAACGTTTCAATTCAGCCTGCACCCAGGCCACCGCGCTCAAGTCGTCAGGCGCCAGCAGGCCCAGCCGCGGGCCCCGAACGGCCGCGGTGGTCTGGCCGTAGCTGCGACTGGCAGCGCTGTTCAGGTCGGCTGAATCCATGCGTGAAGGGTCCTGGTGCGGATCGGGTTCAGGAGATCTTGAAACGAGCCACCGAGGTGTTCAGTTCCTGCGCCATTTTTGAAAGGTCGCGCACCATCTGGGCCGTTGACCTTGTGCCCTCGGAAGTCTGTTCGGTCACTGCAAAAATATGCTGGATGTTGGCCGCCACCAGGTTGGCCGAACGCGCTTCGCGCAGGGCTTCTTCGGAAATGCGGCTGATGAGGTCGGCCAGTTCGCGCGTGACGCGGTCGATGTCGGCCAGGGCGGCGCCGGTCGCATCGGACAGGCGCGCACCTTCCACCACCCCTTGCGTGCTGCGCTCCATGGCGCCCACGGCGTCCTGTGTGTCGGTCTGGATGGTGCGCACGATGGCCGCAATCTGGCGCGTGGCATCGGCCGAGCGCTCGGCCAGCCGCTGCACTTCTTCGGCCACCACGCTGAAGCCGCGCCCAGCCTCACCGGCACTGGCCGCCTGGATGGCTGCATTCAGTGCCAGCACGTTGGTTTGTTCAGTGATGTCGGAAATGAGCTCGGTGATTTCGCCGATTTCTTGGGAACTTTCGCCCAGACGCTTGATGCGCTTGGAGGTGTCCTGGATCTGGTCGCGGATGGTGTTCATGCCACCGATGGCATCCTGCACCGCCTGCAAGCCGGTTTCTGACGCACGCAGTGACTGCCGTGCCACGCTGGCGGTTTCTTGCGCTTGCGCGCTCACATCGTTGATGCGGCCCGCCATCTTCAGCACCGAGTCGCCGGTTTCACGTATTTCGCGCAGCTGTTCACCCGACGCCGCCAGCAGTTCGGTGGAGGTTTCGTCCACCTGGGCCGTGGTGTCGGTGACGCGGCCCACGGTGCTCTGCACCTGCGACACCAGCGAGCGCAGCTCTTCCACCGTGTAGTTGACCGAATCGGCAATGGCGCCGGTGATGTCTTCGGTGACGGTGGCTTGTTGCGTCAAATCGCCCTCGGCCACTGTTTGCAGCTCGTTCATCAGCCGCAGGATGGCGGCCTGGTTGGCGTCATTCACACGCTTGGCTTCACGCTCCTGCCGCTCGGCTTCCTGCCGCTGGGCATCGGCCTGGCGTGAACGGTTGGTCTGGTCAAACACAAAAAGTCGCAGCAATCCAAAAGCGGCGGCAGCCGACAGCAGCAATGAAGACACCAACAGCACCAAAGGCCAACCCGCCATGCCGCCGCTGCCGGCCAAGCCCTGCTGCAGGGATTCAAGGCCGCGGCGCAACGGTTCTGAATCGGCCACGATCAGCGCCTGCGCTTCGCGCGCCGCCACCAGGCCTTTCAGGTTGTCCAACATGGAGCGCGCTTCGCCGCGCGTGGCTTCAAACTGGGTCAGCAGCTGCTGCAACTTTTCGCGCGCTGGTCCTTCCTTGGTGCCGGGCAGACCCAGCTCAGCCTTGCCATCCAGCAGCGCCAGCGCGGTTTGCTGAAAACTGCCGAGGTCCTTTTCCAGCAGGAACACCGCCTCGGCGCTGGCACCTTCGGCTGAAACAAACTCGTTGGCACTTTTGCCCACACGCTGGGTCAGCAACGCCAGCTGGTTGACGGCAGCCAGTTCGGCCGAAGTGGCACCGGCCTGCAGTTTCAAAGCCGACACCGCTTCAGCGGTTTCCAGCAATTCGGTGCTCTGGCGGTTGATATCGCGCAGGGCCTTGCCGGCCTGCGTCAGCGTTTTTTCTTGCGCGGCCACCACCGCGGCGCTTTTTTCAGCGCGGTCGACCAGCGGCATCAGGGCCGCCAGTGCCGGCTGCAGCGTTTCAGACACGGCGGGCACACCACTTTCACCGGACTGCAAGCCGCGCAGGTTGCGCGTCAGCACGGTCACACTGTCACGCAGCTCGGGAAAGGCCAGCGGGCGCCCCATGGCGGCCTGCGTGGACGATTTGGCCAGGCGCTGAGACTGTGTGGCTGCCTGGCCGGCAGCGGCCACCTGTGCGGCGCCCTGCGAGGCCAGATTGAGTGCCCAACCTGCAGCACTCAACAGGCCCAAAAGTCCCAGGCCCAGCAGCAACAACATGGCACGCTGCTGGCGTGCCACCGGCCAGCCACCCACCAGCGGCAAACCGCTGGCGCCTTCCCGCAGCGCCGCGGATTTGGGGCTTTGGGTGGATTCGTTGAACTCGGTGGCCAGTTCAGACGGTGCTGCTTCAGAAAAGATGGACCCGGGTGCTGATGGTGATGGGGCAGCCGAATTTGCAGATCTCGACGATGCAGCGCCCGAAGCGGCTGTTGCCGACCCCACCGCCGTCAAGGCCTGCAGGGTGGCTTGCGGGTTGGAGCTGGCGTACACACCGGCATTCAAACCGGGATCCAACCTGATGGTGGCTTCCATTGCCGAGGCTGGCGTCAACTCATCAAATGCAGTCGGTGCCATGGCCGCCGCAGCGCTTGCCCGGGCGCGGGTTTCAGCCAGCGGCGACACGGGCGTGGCCACCGCAGCGCCGCCAGCCACAGCTTCAGCCGCAGAGTCCGCCGCCGCGGCATGGGCAGCTGACGGTCCGTGGGTGGGCTTGGGGCCTTTGATTCGGTCCAGAAAGCTCATGTCGTCCTCGTGTCAACCGGCCGCTGCGGGGCCACAAGCCTGAACGTCCCGAACGCTGCCAGGGGCTGTTCGGTAGATACCGTCTCGGGTGCTGGCCAGCGGCTCATGCAGCAATCGCCAGGTACTGTTCATGACGCGCCAGCAGGCCCAAGTCCAGCTCCTGCCAACTGCGGCCGTCCGCGTCATGCCATTGCGCTGGTGCAAAAACAGGGCTGTTGCCGTCCTGCGTGGGTGACTTTTGCAGCTGGTGGGCACTGCGCAGGCCCGCCAACCGATCAATCAAGACCGCACAGTGCGAACCCAGTGCGGCATTAAAAGCCAACAGCCGGGTCGGTGACCGTTGGGGTTCACGCAATTGTTCGTTGCCCAGCGCTGGGCGCAGACCCAGAAAGGCCGCCAGGTCCACCACGCCGTGCAGCTGGCCACGCAGGTTGGCCACGCCCAAAAACCAGGCCTTGGTGTGGGGCACCGGCAGCAAGGGGCACAGCGGAAATATCTCGCCCGCATGGGGCAAGGCCACCACCATGCCTTGCCCCATGCATTCGAAGGCCAGCCAGGTGGCGACCTGGGTATCGGCACCATCGGGGTGCAGACGTTGTGCCAATCGGGCCTGCAACTCCCGCAATGCTTCTCGGTTGCCCATCTCTAACCAAGTGCCTTGATCTTGGCCAACAGCTCTTCGCCGTTGACGGGCTTGACGATGTAGTCGCGCGCGCCTTGCCGCAAGCCCCAGAGTTTGTCGGTTTCCTGATTCTTGCTGGTGCACAGTATCACCGGTACTTCGGCAAACCGGGGGTCGCGGGTGATCGTGCGCGTGAGCTGAAAACCATTGGCACCCGGCATCACCACATCCATCAGGATCAGGTCGGGCTTGGCTTCTTCAAGACGACGCAGGGCCTCTTCGCCGTTTTCGGCGGTGCGCACCTGATAACCGCGTTTGCCCAGGATGTCGGACAACACGTAAAGCTCGGTCTTTGAATCGTCAACGATCAGTACATGTTGAATCGGCATGACGACGGTACTCCTGGGTCTCAGCCAGCCCGCGGCCCGGCTGGTGTGTCGGACCTGCGCAAACCTGCGAAGCCGGGCCCAAGCCCGGTGCGGCGACGGGGCCGACATTCATGGCGCCGCGCGCCGAAAGGCATCCACAGCACGCAGCAGTTGTTCTTTGGTAAAGGGCTTGGTGAGGTATTCGTCAGAGCCCACCATGCGTCCGCGCGCCTTGTCAAACAGACCATCCTTGGACGACAACATGATGACCGGCACATGCGCAAACCGGGGGTTGCGCTTGATGATGGCGCAGGTTTGATAACCGTCCAGACGCGGCATCAGGATGTCGCAGAAGATCAACTCTGGCGCGTGGTCGTTAACCTTGGCCAACGCGTCAAACCCGTCTTCGGCCAGCAACACCTGGTGCCCGCCCTGGCGCAGAAAAATCTCAGCACTGCGCCGGATGGTGTTGCTGTCATCAATGACCAGCACCTTGGCACCACTGCTGGCTTCTGCGCCGGCTGCCGACATCTTGGCGACAGTTTCAGGCCCTTGTATGTCCAAGCGCCGCTCTCCTTGGAAACCAGGCTGCGCCGGTGCGCCGCGCCTACGGTGGGTTTCAGATCTGGACCATCTCAAAGTCTTCTTTGCGAGCCCCGCATTCGGGGCAGGTCCAGTTCATCGACACGTCGGCCCAGGCTGTGCCGGCCGTGATGCCGTGTTCAGGGTCGCCAGTGGCCTCGTCGTAGATCCAGCCGCAAATCAAGCACATCCATGTTCGCGATTCGGTCACAGTCACCAGTCCACTTCACTACAATGAAAACGCATTGTAGCCACGCTGACTTGGCAAAAGTCCATGATTTGTGCGGACCTACAGACCGTTTCTCATCTTTCGCTGGAGGTATTTTGGCGCTGTGGTCAGCCCCATGGCGCCAGAGGGCGAATGACACGGTATCGTGGCACGCAAGCGCCGAGCGCTGTGTACCCAGCTTGCCTTTGATTGCACCCTCCATCCGCGCCGCGCGCGACTAGGTTCCACCATGATTGCTCAACCCTCCTCGGCAACCGACGGCGAAGGCCCGGCTGCAGACCCGCCGGCACCTGCTTGTGTGATGTGTTTCAACGCCAGTGACCCCAGCGGCGCCAGCGGACTGGCCGGCGACGTCGCTACCGTGGCGGCCATGGGCGCCCATGCGCTGCCCATCGTGACGGCGGTGGTGATGCGCGACACTGCCGACATCTTTGATCAGCACGACATCGAGCCCGAAGTCGTGGCTGAACAAGCGCGCGCCATTCTTGAAGACGTAACCATTGCGGGCTGGAAGGTGGGTTTCCTGGGCAGCGCCGACAACGTCAGCGCCGTGGCCGAAATACTGTCTGACTACACCGAGATACCGCTGGTGGCCTATGTGCCCAACTTGTCGTGGATGGAAGACGATGTGCTGCAGCCTTACCAGGACGCTTTTCGTGAACTGATCTTGCCGGCCACCGAGGTGCTGGTAGGCAGCCACAAGACCTTGCAAGACTTCTTGTTGCCCGACTGGGACAGTGAACGCCCGCCGTCAGCGCGTGAACTGGCCGTGGCCGCTGGCGAGCATGGCACCCGCTATGTACTGGTGACCGGCATCATGCTGGCCAGCAAAGGCAGTGAGCAGTTCATCGACAACGTGCTGGCCTCACCACAAGGCGCCATCGCGGGCGAGAAGTTCGAGCGCTTTGACGCCGCTTTCATAGGCGCTGGCGACACGCTGTCGGCTGCGCTGGCTTCGCTGCTGGCCGCTGGTGGCGAACTGCAGGCCGCGGTCGGCGAAGCGCTGTCGTTCCTGGACCAGAGCCTGGACGCTGGTTTTCGCCCTGGCATGGGCAACATCGTGCCCGACCGGTTTTTCTGGGCCTTGCCACCACCCGAAGAGGGTGAAGGTGCTGAAGGCGGCATGCCCGAACCCGAGCCCGAAGACCCCAAGGGCAAAGGCGCACCGCGCCGCGTGCACTGAACCAACGTCCATGACGCGGGGCAGCGCCCCCGGGTCATGCAGGACGACTTTCACATCGACCCCCATGGACAACAACGCAGAACTTTTTCAGCGCGCGCAGGCCGTCATCCCCGGTGGCGTGAATTCCCCGGTACGGGCATTTCGCGCCGTGGGCGGCACACCCCGCTTCATCACACGCGCCCAAGGCGCCTACCTCTGGGACGCCAATGGCCAGCGCTACATCGACTACATCGGTTCCTGGGGGCCGATGATCCTGGGCCACGGCCACCCGGCAGTGGTGGAAGCGGTACAGCGCGCCTTGCTCGACGGTTTCAGCTTTGGCGCGCCCACCGAGCGCGAAATTGAACTGGCCGAGGCCATCATCGCGCACGTGCCGGGGGTGGAACAGGTGCGGCTGGTGAGCAGCGGTACTGAAGCCGGCATGAGTGCCTTGCGCCTGGCGCGTGGCGCCACGGGGCGCAGCAAGTTCATCAAGTTCGAAGGTTGTTACCACGGCCACGCCGACCCGCTGTTGGTGAAAGCCGGCTCCGGGCTGGCCACTTTTGGTTTCCCCACCAGCGCCGGCGTGCCCGCCGAAGTGGTGCAGCACACCCTGGTGCTGCCCTACAACGACGTGGCTGCGCTGGAACAGGCCTTTGACATCCACGGCAAAGAGCTGGCCTGCGTGATGGTGGAGCCGATCGCCGGCAACATGAACTTCGTGCGTGCCAGCCTGCCCTTCATGACGCGGCTGCGCCAGCTGTGCAGCGCACACGGTGCGCTGCTGATTTTTGACGAGGTGATGTCGGGCTTTCGCGTCGCGCTGGGCGGCGCCCAGCATGTGTACCAGCAGCAGATCCCGGGCTTCCACGCCGACCTGTTTGTGTTTGGCAAGGTCATCGGCGGCGGCATGCCGCTGGCCGCGTTTGGTGGCAGCAAAGCGGTGATGAGCCTGCTGGCGCCACTGGGCCCGGTGTACCAGGCCGGCACGCTGTCAGGCAACCCGGTGGCCACTGCCTGCGGGCTGGCAACACTGAAAGAAATCAGCAAGCCGGGTTTTTTTGAAGCCCTGTCAGCCAAGACCCGCAGCCTGGTGCGGGGCCTGGAAGGCGCGGCGCGTGATGCCGGCGTGCCGCTGGTGGGCGACAGCGAAGGTGGCATGTTTGGCTTTTTCTTTGCCAGCGAACTGCCACAAGACTACGGCGTCGTGATGGCCACCGACAAAGAGCGCTTCAACCGGTTTTTCCACGCCCTGTTGCAGCGTGGTGTCTACCTGGCGCCGGCCCTGTATGAGGCCGGATTTGTCAGTGCCACCCACAGCGAAGACGACATCGCGGCTACCGTGGCAGCGGCGCGTGAAGCGCTGCGGGCCGAAACCTGAAGCACCGTCACGCGCGGGTGCCTGGACACCGCCGCTGCGCTGTTCAGGCCGGTGAAGAACGAAGCGCGTAGGTTTTGCCACCCAGGAACAGATATTCAACGCGCAACACCGGTGCGCCCTGCTCCCCGTTGAAGGTGAAACCCAGCAGGGCCACCGCATCACCGTTTTTGATTTCAGGCACCTGCCAGGCCTGCATGCGAGTCAGCGGCGCCAGTTCGATTTCCCACTGCCGGTCACGACGCGTAGGCAGCTGCGCGGCCTTCAGCAGCGCCGCGCCATCCACCGGCGCACTTTGCGCCGGCAGGCTGCGGCTGGCCAAGTCGGGCGGCAGCTTCAGGCCTGCAGCCGGCAGTTCCAGAACCAGTTCGGCATGCGGGTTGCGCCAGGCCACCGTGCGCGCCGTGCCCTCCAGATACAACGGCCGCGCCTGGTCAAAACTGCTCCAGCCGTGATGGGCCCAGGCAGGCAGCGCAAGCACGGCGCCGGCTGCCAGTGGGGCGGTAATGAACATTCTGCGTGGCAGGTTTGATGGCATGGGGGCTCCTTACAGGTAGGCTATCCAACGGCCACAGATGATGGCGCCCAGCCAAAGCCCCATCGACAGCACGGTCTGCGCCCGCGCCAGGCCGTCGCAGTGCTGCAGGCTGCCGCGGCTGTGGAACCACAGCGCGTTCAGCCCGGCAGCCATCAGCAACACCAACTTGATCAGAAAACTGCGGTTGCTCAGCAGCTCGTTGGGGTTGGCGGCAAACATCAACAGCCCACTGGCGGCGGCCAGCATGAAGCCCGACAGCGTAACCGCCAGCGCCAGCCGGGCCAGCGGCTGCAGCGGCAGTTCGGGCACCGCGCCCCAGACACGCAGCTCCAGCAGCACCAGGCTGCCCAGCAGCAGCGCAATGCCCACGATGTGCAGCACCTCCAGCGCCGGGTAGGCCACCGGGTGCGAAGCGATCCATGGGATGCCGGTAAAACGGGGGGTCGGTTCCATCCTGGGACGCTAGCACCAAGGCAGCGCCACGGACACCACACGGGGTGTGCGGACCCGACTTCTAGAATCGCCGCTCATGCACATCCACATCCTCGGCATCTGCGGCACCTTCATGGGCGGCCTGGCTGCCCTGGCCCGCGAATCGGGCCACCAAGTCACCGGCTGCGACGCCGCCGTCTACCCGCCGATGAGCGAGCAGTTGCGCGCGCTGGGCATCGACCTGATTGAAGGTTTTGGCGCCGACCAGCTGGCACTGAAGCCCGACACTTTTGTCATCGGCAATGTGGTCAAGCGCGGCATGCCGCTGCTGGAAGCCATCCTCGACGCCGGCGTGCGCTACACCAGCGGCCCGCAGTGGTTGGCTGAAAACGTGCTTCAAGGCCGCCATGTGCTGGCGGTGGCCGGCACCCACGGCAAAACCACCACCACCGCCATGCTGGCCTGGATGCTGGAAAAGGCGGGCCTGCAGCCGGGTTTTCTGGTCGGCGGCGTGCCCCTGAATTTTGGTGTCTCGGCACGTCTGGGCCCTATGGGGGGCAGCACTGCCGCCGGTGTGGGCAAAACCTTCGTCATCGAAGCCGACGAATACGACACCGCCTTGTTCGACAAGCGCAGCAAGTTTGTGCATTACCGCCCACGCACGGCCGTGCTGAACAACCTGGAACACGACCACGCCGACATCTTCCCCGACCTGGCGGCCATCGAGACCCAGTTTCACCACCTGGTGCGCACCGTGCCGGCGAGCGGCCGGCTGGTGGTGAATGCGCGCGACGAAGCGCTGAAACGTGTGTTGGCACGCGGCTGCTGGAGCGAGCTGCAGCGCTTCGGCACCAAACGCGAAGAGCCCGGTGGGCTGTGTGCACGCGGCGACGCACAAAGTTTTGACGTGCTGCGTGGCAGCCTGAAGCTGGGTCGTGTGGAGTGGAATTTGTTGGGTGAACACAACCAGCTCAACGCGCTGGCCGCCGTGGGCGCGGCTGAACATGTGGGCGTGGCGGGCGACGTGGCCTGTCAGGCCCTGGCCACTTTTGAGAATGTGCGCCGCCGGCTCGAGCTGCGGGGCGTTGCCGATGGCGTGACCGTGTACGACGACTTTGCACACCACCCCACCGCGATGAAAACCACCATTGATGGCCTGCGCCGCAAGCTGGGGCTGGGGCCGCGTCTGCTGGCGGTGTTTGAGCCCCGCTCCAACACGATGAAACTGGGCACGATGAAAGCGCAGCTGCCGTGGGCGCTGGAAGCCGCCGACCTCAGTTTCTGCCTGCAGGGCGACTATGGTTGGAGCACCGCCGACGCACTGGCGCCCCTGGGCGCCACAGCGGTGGTAGCCCACAGCGTGGAAGCGCTGGTGTCCCAGATCGTGCAGGCCGCGCGGCCGGGCGACCATGTGCTGTGCATGAGCAATGGCGGCTTCGGTGGTATCCACAACCAGTTGCTGGCGGCTCTGCAAACACGGGCTGCGCACTGAAAACAGCGGTCCGTGCACACGTTGTGGCCTTGTGTCGCACCAAAGCCCGGCGTGCCCACCGTTGAGGCAGCATGGCGGCTTGATGCGCCGGCGGTGTTGGCCCGGCACAGCACACACACGCCCCCACCGGACCACCCCTTGTTCCCCACCTGAAACCCACAGGACACCCCGATGACGATGGACCCGTACCCTTCACTGCAGCAACCTGCACCCGCCCACCGTGTTTCGCCGGCCCGCCGGCTGCCGTTTGCACCCACCGCGCTGGCATTGGCCAGTCTGTTGTCAGCCTGTGCCACGGTGCACACCGCGGCGCCCGCAAAACCTGCCGCGCCCGTGGCGCAACCCGTTGCCGCGGCTCCTGCTGCGGTGCCACCGGCTGTGGTTCCACCGTCCGCCGTTCCGCCGGCCGCTCCTGGCGCGGCACCTGCGCCTGTGGCCATCGCAGCCACGCCACCCCTGCCCCCCACGCAGCCACCCGCACCGGGCACACCGCCGCCGTTTGCCACCGTCACCAAAGACGCCAAGAGCATCCCAGGCCTGTTGCCGGTGTGGACCAAGGATGAAAAAACCTGGCTTGAAATTCCCGTGTCGCAGCTGGGCAAGCCACTGTTCCTGGGCACGTCGGTGGCCTCAGGCCTGGCACAGGCTTATGTGTTGCCCGGCTTGATGGCTGATGAGCGCCTGGTGGTGCTGCGCCGGGTGGGCAACAGCGTGCAGCTGGTGGCGCGCAACATGCTGGTGCAGGCGCCCGCAGGCTCTGCCGTCGAGCGCGCCGTCAACGAAAGTTATTCAGACAGCCTGCTCGCTGCGGTGCCGCTGGCGGCGGCGCCGCACCCCGAGCGCAAGTCGCTGCTGGTGGACGCGATGGCGCTGCTGGGCGGCGACTTGCCCGGCGTGCTGACCGCGCTGGAAACCGCGTTCCGCATGCCCTACAGCCTGGACCGTGGCAACAGCAGCATCGAACGCACACACGGCACACCGCAGCACACGGCGGTGACGGTGCGTGCGCACTACACCGTGCCCAAACTGCCGGCACCGCCGGTGCTGGCGCCAGGGGCGCCGCCTCCCAACCCGGCCGCGTTGCCCAACCCGCCCACCGCCGTGCCCGACGCGCGCAGCTTTTTCATCACCTGGGCGCACACCTTTGCCGCGCTGCCCGAACAGCCGATGCAGCCGCGCCGCGCCGACCAGCGCGTGGGGTACTTCGTCAATTCGTACACCAATTACGGTGACGACACCGAAGCCGACAACCGCACACACTTGATCAACCGCTGGCGGCTGGAGAAAAAAGACCCGGCTGCGGCCGTGTCTGACCCCAAAGAACCGGTGCGCGTGGTGATGGACAGGAACATTCCACCCAAGTGGCGCGACGCGGTGCGCAGCGGCATCCTGGAATGGAACAAGGCTTTTGAACGCGCCGGCTTCAGCAACGCGCTGGCGGTGGAGCAACAAGCCGACGACGCCGATTGGTCGTCGCTGGAAGGCACCCGCCTGCTGGCCGTGCGCTGGTTTGCAATGGAAGGGCCTGGCGCCACCGCGGTGGGCCCGAGCCAGAGCGACCCCCGCAGCGGCGAGATCTTGCGTGCTGCAGCCATCGTGCCTGAAAACTGGGTGCGTGTTAACCGCAACTTCGTGGCCGACCGGCAACCGCAACTGGCCGACGCATACAGCCAAGACCTCACAACCACCACAGGCGGCTTCGCCAAACGCCTGCTGGGCTGCAGCTATGCCAGCGACGCACTGGAACACACCCAGTTCGGCATGGAACTGCTGGCCGCACGCGGCGAAATGGACCTGACCGGTCCAGCCGCCGACCGCTTTATCGCCGACAGCCTGACGGCGGTGGTGATCCATGAGGTAGGCCACGCCATCGGACTGCGCCACAACTTCAAGGCCAGCACCGGCATCAGCCGTGCGCAGCTGAACGACCACAGCTTCACGACCTCGCGCGGCACGTCCAATTCAGTGATGGACTACAACGCGGTGAACCTGCCGCTGCCGGGCGAAACGCCGTCGAAGTATCAGATGACGACGTTGGGAAACTATGACTACTGGGCCATAGCCTACGGCTACCGCGAGCTGCCCGCGGCTGAAGAACGCACCGCGCTGCTGAAGCTGGGCGCACAGAGCGATAACGACCCCGCGCTGGCCTACGGCACCGACGAAGACGCCGCCGCTGGCGACCCCGATGCCAACCGCTTTGACCTGGGCGACGACCCGCTGGCCTACGCCACGCGGCAGCTGAAGCTGGCGCGCGAACTGTGGGCCCGCACCGAAGCACGCCAGCTGGCGCCCGACGACGACCAGACCGTGTACCGGCGCAACCTGCAGCGGCTGCTGTCGGCCACCAACAACAGCGTGGCGCTGTTGACCAGCCACGTGGGCGGTGTGCGCACGTCACGTGCGCTGGCCGGCGCGCAGCAAGCGCTGTACACACCGGTGCCGCTACCGCGCCAGCAACAGGCACTGCAAACCATCCTGAGCGAGGTGTTTGCCAGCAGCAGCTTCAAGTTCGACCCCAAGATCATCAGCCGCCTGGGTTTTGACCAGGTCAGCCGTTTGTCGCAGGGGCGCTTCATCCCGCAGACCGACTTCAACCTGCCCGCCGCCGTGCTGGCGGTGCAAAGGCCGGCGCTGGATGCGCTGATGTCGGAAAACCTGGCCGCGCGCATCGCCAGCACCGAGCCCAAAGTGGCCGACCCGAAAACGCTGCTCAGTTACGCCGACATCCAGGCCCAGCTGAGTGGGCAGGTGTGGTCAGAGTTGAAGGCGCCGCCGGCAGGCCGTGACGTCGACAGCCTGCGCCGCAACCTGCAGCGTGAACACCTGCGGCGCCTGGCCGGTGGCCTGCTGCGGCCCGGCTCCATGGCAGCAGCCGATGTGCGGGCTGTGCACCGCGCACAGGCACTGCAGCTCGACACCGAACTGAAGCGCGCGCTGGCACAGCCCGGCTGGTCGGCCACCACGCGCGCGCACCTGGCCGACAGCCAGGCCACGCTGGCCGAAGCCTTGAAGGCGCCGCTGATCAAACAGGGCGTCTGATACGGCTTTGCGGTTAGACGCACCACTCTGTTCGGGCTGAGCCCGTCGAAGCCCTGTGGCGAGGGCTTCGACAAGCTCAGCCCGAACGGTTTTTTATGGCGCTTGGCAGCGAAGCCGGCTGACATCCCCAGCGAAAGTCGGGCTGCGCCCTAGACACAAGCAGCTGCGTGACCAGCAGCGACAATCGCTGCATGTATGCACTGTTTGAAGACGCCGGCAAATTCCACGCCGGCCGCGTGATGTCCGAAGCCGACACGTCGGTGCAGGTGGAGCTGGATTCCGGCAAGCGCGTCAAGGTCAAAGTGGCGCAGGTGATGCTGCGTTTTGAAAAACCTGCGCCGGCCGAACTGCTGGCGCAGGCCCAGGTGCTGGCGGCCGACATCGACCTCGACCTGGCGTGGGAATTTGCGCCTGAAGAAGACTTCAGCTTCAGCGACCTGGCGCGCGACTACTTCGATGCCAAGGCCGGGCCCGACAAGCTGGCCGCCGCGCTGCTGCGGCTGTACGACGCGCCGCACTACTTTCGGCGCCTGGGCAAAGGCCAGTTCAAAAAGGCGCCCGAAGAGACGGTGAAAGCCGCGCTACTGGGCATCGAACGCAAAAAGCAGGTGGCGGCGCAAATCGAGGCCTGGGCCAGCGAACTGGTGGCCGGCCAGTGCCCGGCACCGGTGAGGCAGGAGCTGTACCGCATCCTCTTCAAACCCGACAAAAACGGGCCCGAATACAAAGCCGTGGTGGAAGCGTCCAAACGGGCGCAGCGCGCACCGCTGGACCTGCTGACCGCAGTGGGCGCCATCGAAAGCCCGTACCAGTTCCACTGGCGGCGCTTTCTGTTTGACCAGTTCCCGAAGGGCTACCAATTCCCGGCGCTGCCGGTGCCCGGCTTCAAGGACGAGCTGCCCACCGCCGCGGTGCAGGCCTTTTCCATTGACGATTCGGCCACCACCGAGATTGACGACGCGCTGTCGGTGCAGGGCCTGGGCAGCGGCACGGTGGTGCTGGGTGTGCACATCGCGGCGCCGGGGTTGGCCATCACGCCAGACTCGCCGCTGGACAAGGTGGCGCGCGAAAGGCTGTCCACCGTCTACATGCCGGGCTACAAGATCACCATGCTGCCCGATGACGTGGTGCAGGCCTACACGCTGGCCGCGGGCCGAAACTGCCCCGCACTGAGCCTGTATGTGACGCTGGACGAAAATACGCTGGAAGTGCGCAGCAGCGAAACCCGGCTGGAACGGGTGCCCATCGCTGCCAACCTGCGCCACGACCAACTGGACCAGGTGGTTACCGAAGCTTCGCTGGATGGCAGCGCACCCGCCAACTACAGCTTTGCCACCGAACTTGCGTTCACGTTCAAGCTCGCAAAAGCGCTGAAATCACGGCGCGAAGTGGTGCGCGGCAAGCCCGAAACCTTCAACCGCCCTGACTACAACTTCAAGCTGACCGGTGACAGGGGTGCCAACAGCGGCGAACCCCAAGGTGACGAACCGGTGCACATCAGCACCCGCCTGCGCGGTTCGCCGCTGGACCTGATCGTCGCCGAAGCGATGATCCTGGCCAACAGCACCTGGGGTGCCTGGCTGGCCGAACATGGTGTGCCGGGCATCTACCGCAGCCAGGCCAGCATGTTGCCGGGCATCAAGGTCAAGATGGGTACCAAGCCCGCGCCCCACGCCGGCATGGGGGTGGCGCAGTACGCCTGGTCCACCAGCCCGTTGCGGCGCTATGTCGACCTGGTGAACCAGTGGCAGCTGATGGCCTGCGTGCGTCAGGGGCGCACCGCGGCGCTGGTGGCTCCTTTCAAGCCCAAGGATGCAGCGCTTTTCTCGGTTATATCGGGCTTTGATGCCGCCTACAGTGCGTACAACGGTTTCCAGCAGTCGATAGAGCGCTACTGGACGCTGCGCTGGCTGCAACAGAACGCGGTGGCCGAACTGGAGGCGGCGGTGATGAAAGACGGCCTGGTGCGGGCGCAGACGCTGCCCCTGGTTTTTCGCCTTGCGGGCACAGAAAG
Organism: Rubrivivax sp.; assembly: GCA_031398045.1. Taxonomy (GTDB): domain Bacteria; phylum Pseudomonadota; class Gammaproteobacteria; order Burkholderiales; family Burkholderiaceae_C; genus Rubrivivax. The sequence goes on along the minus strand of JANNMQ010000076.1, from coordinate 12,490 downwards.
CCTGCCGCGCGGCGCGCTGGTGTCGGCGCGCGTGAACAGCGTGGACCTGCTGACGCTGGAGTTGCACGCCACGCTGGCAGCCCGGCTCGATGCGGGCCCGGTGGCATCAACCAGCGACGAAACGCTGGACGAGAACGACGATCTGGGCACAGGCACCGCATTGAACCTGGCCATCGAATTGGACGACGGCACAACAGCTGGCACAGCGCCTGACGCTGGTGCCGGCGGCGCAGACAAGCTGCAAAGCCCCGCGGCGCCACCGGCGCCCTTGTCACCTTCAGCGCCCCAACCGGACTGAAACGAGGACGGCACGGTGGTCGGTGGCGTCAATCAACCGCGGAGGGGGCTGTGATGAGCCGCCCCAACCGACGTGCGCCCGACAGCGCTGGCAAGCGCACAGCCAAAGCGCGCGCCACCAGCCTGGCCGAGACCCAACCGATCACGCGGCCGATGAAGTGGTCGGCTGCACAGCGCAAGGCCGCCACCACGCCTGCCGGCGCCGACACCCAACCCGAACGCCCACCCGGCAAAGCGGGCGGCGGTGGCGCCAACCAGGGTGCTGTGGGCGGTGGCTGGCGCCAGCGCCTGCGCCAGTTGAGCGCCCTGCAGATCGCGCTGCTGGCGTCGCTGGCATTGCACGCGGCGGTGCTGTCGGTGCGGTTTGTGGGCGCCGAGAACATCACCCGCGCTTTTCGCGACACGCCGCTGGAAGTGATTCTGGTCAACGCACGCAGCAAAGAAGCGCCGCTGCAGGCGCAGGCCATTGCGCAGGCCAACCTGGCCGGTGGTGGCGAAGCAGACAAAGGCCGCGCCACGTCGCCGCTGCCCGCCGCAGCCACCGTGCAGCTGGGCGAATCGGCTGACGACGCTAAAAAGCGCATTGAACAGCTGCAGGACGAACAGCAGCAGTTGCTGGCCCAGATACGGCGTGAAATTGCCATCCTCCCGCCGCCCGACCCCTCGCGCGATGACGGTTCACCCGAAGAGCGCGAGAAAGAAGAAAGGCGGCGCCAGCTGTTGCGGCTGCTGGCCGAAATTGAAAAGCGGGTCAACGAAGAAAACGCACGCCCGAAGCGGCGCTACATCAGTCCGGCCACGCGGGAAGAGGTCTACGCGCTGTATTACGACGCGCTGCGCCGACGCATTGAAGAGCGGGGCACGCGCAACTTCCCCGAACACAACGGCCAAAAGCTGTACGGCGAGCTGACCATGAACGTCACGGTGGACGCGACGGGCCGCGTGATAGAAGCCGATATCGTGCGCAGCTCCAAGTCGCGTCGGCTGGATGCGCAGGCGCTGTCCATCGTGCGCGCGGCGTCACCCTTTGGCCCTTTCAACAACGGCATGCGGGCGCAGGCCGACCAGATTGTGGTGACGTCGCGTTTTCGCTTCACGCGCGAAGACGGCCTGGAAACTTCGCTCAGCGGCCGCTGATGGTCGGCTTACTTGCAGCTTGAACCCACCACACTGATGCCAGATGTTTCTTCCGCAGCCGCCGGCGCCGGCGCCCCCGACCGCTACGCTGTGTTGGGCAATCCAGTGGCGCACAGCCGTTCGCCTTTCATCCACCACCTGTTTGCGCAGCAAACTGGCCAAAACCTGGTCTACGAGCGGCTGCTTTGCGCGATGGACGACTTTGCACCTGCCGTGCGGCGTTTTGCGGCCGCCGGTGGACGTGGCTGCAACGTCACCCTGCCGTTCAAGTTTGAAACTCCTGCGCTGGCCACCCGCTGCACCGCACGCGCCACGCTGGCCGGCGCGGCCAACGTGTTGCACATCGACGGTGACAACTGGCTGGCCGACAACACCGACGGCGTGGGCTTGGTGCACGACATCGAACAAGGTGCCGGCGTGGCGCTGGCCGGCCAGACCGTGCTGCTGATAGGCGCCGGCGGTGCAGCGGCCGGCGTGTTGGGGCCTGTGCTGCAGCAAAGGCCTGCCACCGTGCGTGTGGCCAACCGCCATGCAGCCAGGGCGCAGGCTCTGGTGGCGCGGCATGCCAGCTGGGCCGCGGTGCACGGGGTGCGTCTCAGTGCCTGCGGGTTGACAGAAGCCGCTGCGCAGGGCCCCAGCACACTGGTCATCAACGCCAGCGCCAGCAGCCTGCAGGCAGCGGCGTCGCCCGTGGCAGCAGACGTGCTCGGTGCGGGCTGCTTGGCCATCGACCTGATGTACGGCCCTGCAGCGGCGCCCTGGCTGGCCTGGGCGCAGGCGCATGGCGCGCAGGCGCGTGACGGCCTGGGCATGCTGGTGGAGCAGGCCGCAGAAGCCTTTGTGTTGTGGCGCGGTGTGCGTCCGGCCACCGCGCCGGTACTGGCCGCTCTGCGCGCAGAACTGTCCGCCGAGCGCTGATTTTTCAGGCGACGACGCACGCACCCTTCATGCAACGGCCCAGACCCCGCTTCAAGCCCCTGTCAGCGCGCCCGCCGTGGCAGCAGCACACGGTGCGCTTGCTGATGTTGCTGGTGCTGTGTGCGGTGTCGTTGCAAGGTGTGTGGCTGGTGCGTGTGGCGACGATGCGGTTCGTGGACCCGCAGTCCACCAGCTTTCAGCGCAGCGAGGCCTGGCGCTTGCTGGTGGACAAGCACCAGCTGGCGTGGAGCCAGCAGTGGGTGGATGCACCGCAACTGGGTCGGCAACTGCCGCGTGCCGTCATCGCCAGTGAAGACGCAGGCTTCACAGAACACGACGGCGTAGACTGGGAGGCCATCCAGACCGCCTGGAATCGCAACCGCAGCGCGGCGGCCCGCGCCGAAAAAAGCGCCCAGGCGGCCAGCGCACGTGCACGCGGCCGCAGCGCCAGCGGCCCCAAAGTGGTGGGTGGGTCCACCATCAGCCAGCAGCTGGCGAAGAACCTGTTTCTATCGGGTGAGCGCACCGCTGCACGCAAGGCCCAGGAGTTCATCATCACGCTGATGATGGAAGCCTTGTTGCCCAAACGCCGCATCCTCGAGATCTACCTGAACAGCGTGGAATGGGGCGAAGGTGTGTTTGGCGCGCACGCTGCAGCCCAGCACTATTTCAGAGTGGACGCGGCGCGCCTGAGTGCCGAGCAGGCGGCCAGGCTGGCGGTGATGTTGCCGGCGCCGAAACGGTTCGAAAAAGCCCCGGCATCCAGCTACGTGCTGGGGCGCGCAGCCACGGTGGTTGCCCGCATGCCCAGCGTGGTGGTGCCCTGATGGGCCACGCGGCGGCGGGGCTTGCCGCGGCGCAGGACAATCAGTGCATGAGTGAATGGAAAACCGAGCGAAACACCGACCAGCTGGCCGCCCTGGCCGCTGCGTTGGTGGTGGACGAAGGCATGGAATACGGCGCTGCCAAACGCAAGGTGGCGCGCCAGCACCACGGCCGGGTGGAGCTGCCCAGCAACGAACAGGTGGAAAACGCGGTGCGCGAGCACATTGCGCTGTTCTGCGCCCCAGTGCAAGCGCAGGAACTGCGTGCGCTGCGCGAAGTGGCACTGCTGTGGATGCAGCGCCTGCAGGAGTTCAGACCCCACTTGTCGGGCGCGGCTTGGCGTGGCACGGCCACCCGCCAGTCGGCCGTGCACCTCGACCTGTATTGCGACGACACCAAGGCTGCCGAAATTACCTTGATCAACAGTGGCGTGCCGTTTGACACCGGTGCCGAGCCCGGTACGGGGCGTGAACCCTTGACCGTTCTGACCCTGGCCAGCCGCAGCCCGCTGCTGCGGGACCCGGTGACCGTGCATCTGTTGCTGCACGATGCCGACGACTTGCGCGGCGCCTTGAAACCCGATACGCGCGGCCGAAACTGGCGCGGCAACCAGGCGGCGCTGGAAAGGCTGCTGGCGGCTGCCGACAACCACGGCCCGCAAGTCTTGGGCGGCGAAACGGCAGCTGCGGAGCCAGCGCCTTGAAGGCGGGCCCCAACCGCCGCGTTGTCGGCAGCCTGGCGATGGCCACTGCGGCGGCTGCTGCAGTGGCCGCTGGGTGGTGGTGGCAGCAACGACAAACGAAGACGGGGGAACCGGCGGCAGCTGACGCACCCGGTGGCGCTGGCGCCCTCTGGCAGCTGCGTTTTGACAAACCCGACGGCGGCGAACTGCAGATGGCCACCTTGCGCGGCCAGCCGTTGCTGCTGAATTTTTGGGGCAGCTGGTGCCCACCCTGCGTGGCCGAAATGCCCGAACTCGACCTTTTTGCCCGCGAAATGGCCCCCTCCGGCTGGCGTGTGCTGGGCCTGGCCGTTGACAACCCGAAGGCTGTGCGCGATTTTCTGGCCACGCGGCCGGTTGGCTATACCATCGCACTGGCGGGTTTTGAAGGCGCCAATCTGTCGCGGCAATTGGGCAACACCCAAGGCGGTTTGCCGTACACCGTGGCCTTTGATGCAGCGGGCCGGGTCACACACCAGAAAGCCGGCCAGACCAAACTGGCCGAATTGCGGTCCTGGGTGAGACGTCCATAAGCCCGTCCATAAGCCCGTCCATTAGCCCGTCCGTAAGCCCGTCCAGCAGCTGCCAGCCTCGAATTCAGGCCTCCGGTTCTGGAATCCTGGTGACCCAAACTGATGCTGTCGCCGCAATGAGCCGCAAACTGCCGCATTGACGGTAAGGGACGCGATTTGGCCGCAAATGAGCGTAAAGTCCCGCGTCTTGACTGCAAAACCTGTGCTTGATCAACGCAAGGCACTTTTTGATGAGCATCCTTCTACTCAACGGCCCCAATCTGAATTTGTTGGGCATACGGGAGCCTCACATCTACGGTTCGGCCACGTTGCCGCAGATAGAAGCAGAACTGGTGAAGTTGGCAGCCGATGCTGGCGCCCAACTGCATGCGCTGCAAAGCAACCACGAAGGTGTGCTGATTGATCGTATCCACGCGGCGCGCAGCGACGGCACCCACTTCATCATCATCAACCCGGGTGGTTTAACCCACACCAGTGTGGCGCTGCGCGATGCGCTGGCCGGTGTGGACTTGCCTTTCATCGAACTGCACCTCAGCAACGTGCACCAACGCGAATCGTTCAGGCACCACTCCTACCTGTCAGCCCTTGCAGCAGGTGTCATCGTGGGGCTGGGCGTGGCAGGTTATCGCCTGGCGCTGCAGCATGTGCTGTCGCTGCGCACCACCGGCAACGCCTGACCGACCCTTCAACCTATAAGAACGGCGTGCCCGCCCAGCCCCGGCGGGCCCACCGTGGCACCGAGGAGCCCTGCATGGACTTGCGAAAACTGAAAACCCTGATCGACCTGGTGTCGGACTCCAACATCTCGGAACTTGAAATCACCGAAGCCGAAGGCAAGGTGCGCATCGTCAAAGGGGGCATGGGCACTGGCGCGATGGCAGCGCCGATGATGATGATGGCGCCCGCGCCCCTCAGCGCGGCGGCCACCGCTGCAGCTGCGGCCGCGGTGGAAACCGAAGCCGCCGCCGTGGCAGCCGCTACCGAAGCCGCCGCCCGCGCCACTGACAAGGTCATCAAGTCGCCGATGGTGGGCACGTTCTACCGTGCAGCCAGCCCGGGCGCCAAACCTTTCATTGACATTGGCGACAGCGTCAAACCGGGGCAGCCGGTGTGCATCATCGAAGCCATGAAGATCATGAACGAGATCGAATCCGACTGCGAGGGCAAAGTGGTGCGCATGCTGTGCGAAAACGGTCAGGCGGTTGAATTCGGCCAGCCGCTGTACATCGTTGAATAACGGGGGCGGCTGCGCGTGTTCAAGAAAATTCTGATTGCCAACCGGGGCGTTCTGCGCCGCGGGCGCAGCGGCGAAGCCACATTGTTCTGCGTGCGCGCAGCGCACGAGAGCGATTGAGCCCCGACCACCATGTTTAAGAAAATACTCATAGCGAACCGGGGCGAGATCGCTCTGCGGATACAGCGCGCTTGCCGCGAAATGGGCATTAAGTCGGTGGTCGTCTATTCAGAAGCCGACCGTGAAGCCAAGTATGTGAAGCTGGCTGACGAAGCCGTGTGCATCGGCCCGGCGCCGTCGGCGCTGAGCTATCTGAACATGCCGGCCATCATCGCCACGGCCGAAGTCACCGACGCCGAAGCCATCCACCCCGGCTACGGTTTCCTGAGCGAAAACGCCGACTTCGCCGAGCGCGTGGAACGCAGCGGTTTTGTTTTCATCGGGCCCACGCCAGAAAACATCCGCACCATGGGTGACAAGGTGCAGGCCAAGCAGGCCATGATCAAGAGCGGTGTGCCGTGCGTGCCCGGCAGCGAGGGCGCGCTGCCCGAAGATCCCAAAGAAATCATCCGCCAGGCCCGGGCCATAGGCTACCCCGTCATCATCAAAGCCGCGGGTGGCGGCGGTGGGCGCGGCATGCGCGTGGTGCACACCGAAGCTGCGCTGATACACGCGGTGCAAACCACGCGGTCAGAGGCCGGCGCCGCTTTTGGCAACCCGGCGGTGTACATGGAAAAGTTCCTGGAGCACCCGCGCCACATCGAGATCCAGGTGCTGGCCGACACGTTCAGGAATGCGGTGTGGCTGGGTGAACGCGACTGCTCCATGCAGCGCCGGCACCAGAAGATCATCGAAGAAGCACCCGCCCCGGGCATCGCCCGCCGCGTGATCGAAAAGATCGGCGACCGCTGCGCAGCGGCCGGCAAAAAAATGGGCTACCGCGGCGCCGGCACGTTTGAATTCCTGTTTGAAAACGGCGAGTTTTTTTTCATCGAGATGAACACGCGGGTGCAGGTGGAGCACCCGGTGACGGAATGGGTGACGGGCGTGGACATCGTGCAGATGCAGATACGCATTGCCGCCGGCGAAAAGCTGCCTTTTGCGCAGCGCAACATCGAGGTGCGCGGCCATGCGCTGGAATGCCGTATCAATGCCGAAGACCCCTACAAATTCACACCGTCGCCAGGGCGCATCACGCTGTGGCATGCACCGGGTGGGCCCGGGGTGCGGGTCGACTCGCACGTTTACACCAATTACTACGTGCCGCCCAATTACGACTCCATGATCGGCAAGATCATCGTGCATGGCGACACCCGGGCGCAGGCGCTGGCGCGCATGCGCACCGCGCTGAGCGAGACCGTGGTGGAAGGCATCCACACCAACATCCCGCTGCACCGCGAATTGATGTCCGACGCCAAGTTCATGGAAGGTGGCACCACCATCCATTACCTGGAAGGCTGGCTCGCCGCACGCAGGCGCTAACTTCCACGTTGACGGCCACCCTATCACTCCATCACCCCATGTTTGAACTGGTACTGCGTGCGCCCCAAGGCTTGGTGGACCGGGTGTCCGACGCGCTGATGGACGAGCTGGACGCGTTGTCGGTGTCGGTGGAAGATGCCGACGCAGGCACCGAGGGTGAACGTGCCCTGTTTGGCGAACCCGGCATGCCGGCGCCGGCCACGGGCTGGCACCGGTCCACCATCCAAGCCTTGTTCGACACCGAAGCCGGCGCCGAAAGTGCTGCCACCTTGCTGTTGGTGCAAAGCTGGGCACCCGGCCTGAGCCTGCAATCGCTGCAGCCCCTGGAGGCGCAAGACTGGGTACGGCTGACCCAGCAACAGTTCGCGCCGGTGGCCATCACACCAACTTTCTGGGTAGTACCCAGCTGGCACGAACCACCACCGCAGGCCCGACAAGTGATACGCCTCGACCCGGGCCTGGCTTTTGGCACCGGCACCCACCCCACCACGCGCATGTGCCTGCGCTGGCTGGCCCAGGCACCCGCTGGTGCGGCATTGACCCGCGTGCTGGACTACGGCTGCGGATCGGGCATCCTGGCCATTGGCGCGGCCCTGATGGGTGCGCAGCAGCTGGACGCGGTGGACATCGACCCCGCTGCCGTACAGGCCACGCAAGAAAACGCCCAGCGCAACGGCGTCACGCTGCAAGCGCACCTTCCCGACCACGCCAACGGCAGCTACAGCGTGGTGCTCGCCAACATCCTGGCCATGCCGCTGAAGCTGCTGGCACCCCTGCTGTCAGGCCACGTGGCAGCCGGTGGTTGGCTGGTGCTGGCCGGCATCCTGGAGCGTCAGTCCGACGAGCTGAAAGCAGCCTATGCGCCTTTCGTGCAGCTGCACGTGGCCGACACCGAAGAAGGCTGGATCTTGATGACGGCGCAAAAACTCATGGTGTCGGCAGCCCCGACAGCCGGGCACCACACGCCCCCACCTGCTGGCTGATGAAAAGCAACGACCAGGCCACCCGCTGCCCCGCCTGCAAGACGGTGTTCAGGGTTGTGGCCGACCAGTTGCGTGTGTCTGAAGGCTGGGTGCGCTGCGGCCGCTGCACCAACGTGTTCAACGCGTCAGAAAGCATGGTGGACATGGATGGCGGCTGGGCCCGCTTGTCGGGCGACCACGCGCCAGCAACCAAGCACGAAGGCCACAGACAGGCACCCGCTGCCGACACTTGGGGCCTGCCGCGCACGCAGGCGCACCGCGCGCGCCAGGATGGCCCCGACAACGACCGGCTGGCGTCCAAGATCGAAGCGGCGATGTCGCGTGCGCAGCAGCCTCATCAACTCAAGGTGCCGCAGCAGCCCTTGGTCCCACTGGCGGTGCAGCCACCCGGCTTTCAGTCACCCTCATCGGGCGGCCGTGCGCCCGCGCCCGCCCCTGCATCTGGGTTGACGTTCAGGCGTTCGGTGGTACCGCCCGCGTTTGAGCCCACACCGCCAGAGGCTGCTGACCAACCCGATGCACCGTGGGACTCGGTGCCCGGCAGCCCATGGCCGCCCGCAGCCCAGGCTTTGCACGCGCCACCGCCACCGCCGACCAGAACAGAGCGAAACACTGCCGAGGTGCCCGACGATGTGCAAGCGCAGCCCCCGTGGGCCGACGAACGCTGGCTGGAACCGGCATCAACCTGGCCACCCCATCAGCCGCCAGCCAGCTTTGTCGAACCGGCCGTTCTGCCGGCAAACGCGCCTGTGCCGGCGCATGCGCTGCCCGAACCATCGCTGTTTGACGAAACCCGGCCCGAATCCTTGTGGCCTGCCACGCAAGCAGCCAGCAGCTTGGAAGGCCTGCACGCCGAGCCACGCCACCGTTCCGCACCGCCGCAGTCGGCCAAGCCGGGCTTCATGCGCAAGGCCGAACGCGAACAGCGGTGGCGCCGGCCCCAGATGCGCGCGCTGCTGGTGAGCGCCCTGGTTGGCAGCGTGCTGCTGCTGCTGGCGCAGGTGACCGTGGCTTACCGCGATCTCGTGGCAGCACGTTACCCGGCCAGCAAGCCGCTGTTGGCCGGCCTGTGTGCCGGCTTGGGTTGCACGGTGCAGGCTGCACGGTCCATCGACAGCTTGGCGGTGGAAAGCAGTGGTTTGGTGCGCGTGGATAAAACGCCGCTGTACACGCTGCAAGTCACCTTGCGCAACCGCGCCAACCTGGAGTTGGCTTTGCCCGCGCTGGATGTCACATTCACTGACAGCAAGGGCGATGTGATGTCGCGCAAAGTGCTGCTGCCTCACCAGCTGGGCAGCACAATAGATAAAAAACCGGGAGCCCACGGTGGCACGGTGGCAGCGGGGGGCGAAATCACGCTGCAGGGCACTTTGCAAACTGTCAGCGCCACGCCCGAAACCGTGGCCGGCTACACCGTTGAGCTGTTCTACCCTTGAAACGGCATAGTGGGGCGTGCACCACCGCGCTGAACCCCAACCGACCGACCCTTACCGTTCATTCTGGAGTTGCCATGCCCGCCTTGATCTGCGGATCGCTTGCTTTTGACACCATCACCACCTTCCCCGGCCGTTTTGCCGAGCAGATCCTGCCTGAGCAGGTGCACATTCTGAACGTCAGCTTTCTGGTGCCCACGCTGCGGCGTGAATGGGGTGGATGCGCCGGCAACATCGCCTACAACCTGCAAGCCATTGGCGGCGCGCCCGTCATCCTGGCTGCCGTGGGCGTGGACGGTGGTGAATACGTGGCGCGGGTGCAAAGCTGGGGCGCTGACACCTCACTCATCCACCGCGACCGCGAACTGCACACCGCGCAGTGCCACATCACCACCGACCGCGACAACAACCAGGTCACGGCATTCCATCCCGGTGCGATGAGCAACGCGCACCACATGCAGGTGCCGGCACGCAGCCAGCGCAACGATCTGAACATCGGCATCATCGCACCCGACGGCCGCGACGCCATGTGGCAGCACGCGCACCAGATGTTTGAAGCCGGTGTGCCTTTCATTTTCGACCCCGGCCAACAGCTGCCGCAGTTCAATGGTGACGAGCACAAGGAAATGCTGGCCCTGGCCCGCTGGGTGGCCTTGAACGACTATGAAGCCCGCATGCTGGAAGAGCGCACCGGTGAAACCGCAGCGCAGATCTCGCAGCGGCCCAACATCGAAGGTGTGGTGGTGACGCTGGCCGAACATGGATGCGAACTCTGGATCAAGGGCCAGCGCACGACCGTGCCGGGTGTCAAAGCCACTGCGGTGCAAGACCCCACCGGTTGTGGCGACGCCTTCCGCGCCGCGTTGCTGTTTGGCCTGGAGCGCGGCTGGAGCCTGCAGCGCTGCGCCACTTTGGGCAACCACATCGGCGCCGTGAAGATTGCAGAACGCGGGCCGCAGAACCACCGCTTTGACGATGCGGTGATGGCGCTGACCAAGGGCTGACCCAACTGGCCAGGCTGCGGCCCGGTGCGGCGTCGCGGGCTCAGGCGTCCAGCGCCGCCAGCCAGGGCGCCGCAGCCGTGATGGCAACGCGTTCGCGCAACTGCGCGTGGCGCAGGCTGTGCACCAGTTGCACGGCCGTGGTGCTTGGAAATTCGGTTGCAAACCGCTGCAGCGCCCGGTGTGGTTTGTCGTCGCCGAGTTTGCATTCGACCAGGTGCGTCAGCGCGCCGTTCGTAGACAGCGCAAAGTCCACCTCGGCACCGTCTTTGGTGCGCACATAGTGCAGGCCCATGTCGCGGCCACGGGCATCAATGTTGAATTGCACATGCTTGAACAGCATCGTGGCCACCGCGTTTTCGTAACGCAGGCCTTCGTCGCCCCGCACCAGGCCGGTGTCGTAGAAATACACCTTGGGCGACTGCAGCACAGCGCGCGCGATGTTGTGGTGCCAGGGCTGCACCGTGAAGACGATGAACAGCGCCTGCAGGATGTCGAGATAACGCTTCAACGTGGTGGATGACAGTGCCAGGTCACGCGCCATCGACGCCAGAGAAAGTGGTGAGCCCACACGCTCGCGCAGCAATTCAACAAACAGCCGCATGGTGCCCACTTCCTGCACACGTGAAAACTCCACCACGTCTTCACGAATCAGGTCGGTGATGTACTGCGCGCGCCATCGATCAGCCTGTACCGGGTCTTCAGCCAGGCAGGGCTCGGGGAAACCGCCGCGTTGCATCAGGCGCTGCAGCGCGACGTCAGGCGTGGCCTGCTGCTGTTCACACCATTCGCGCACGGATATGGGGTGCAGGCGGTAGGCAAAGTAGCGGCCGGCCAGCGACTCGCCACTCTGGCGAAAAGTCTCCATGCGCGCGCTGCCTGTAACCAACAGCGCCTGCTGCGCAGTTTCAACATGCAGCCGCCCATCAACCACGCCTTTGAGCCAGGCTTTCCAGCCCGGCATCTTGTGGATTTCATCCAGCACCAGCAGCCGGCTGGTGGGTTGCCAGCTCTGGCGCTGCAGCACGGCGCGGTCGGCCGCCACGTCCCAGTTGAAATACTGCGCTGGCTGCAGGCCCGCCAGCATCTGCCGCGCCAGCGTGGTTTTGCCCACCTGGCGCGGGCCCGTCAGCAGCACCATCTTGCGGTCAAGGTCGGTGCGGACCAGTGCGTCTAGGTAGCGCTGCATCCGACTATTCTAGTGTCTGCTGCAAAATAGTCGCGACTTTATCCCAGAGATCGCACGTTTGGACGCAACAATCGGCGTTGAGGCCGCCCGGTCATCATCGGCGCGCCGCTGCCACGGCACGCCCAGCAGCGCCTTACTGCACCACCTGCGCCAGCGTGCCTTTGCTGTACAGGCCGGCCACATCGTGCAGGCTCAGCGCCTTGATCTTCGCCGCCTGGCCTTCGCAGCCGAATTCCACATAACGCTGGCGGCAGATCTGCTTGGCGGCTTCGCGGGCCGGCTTCAACCAGTCGCGGGCGTCAAACTTGTCGGGGTTCTCGGCCAGGAATTTGCGCACCGCGGCCGTCATCGCCAGGCGGATGTCGGTGTCGATGTTGATCTTGCGCACACCGTACTTGATGGCCTCCTGAATCTCCGACACCGGCACGCCGTAGGTTTCGCGCATCTGGCCGCCGTACTGGTTGATGATGGCCAGCAGGTCTTGCGGCACGCTGGAGCTGCCGTGCATCACCAGGTGCGTATTGGGAATTCTGGCGTTGATCTCCTTGATGCGGCTGATGGCCAGCGTTTCACCCGTGGGCTTGCGGCTGAACTTGTAGGCGCCGTGGCTGGTGCCGATGGCGATCGCCAGGGCGTCGAGCTGGGTGCGCTGGACGAACTCGGCCGCTTCCTCCGGGTCGGTCAGCATCTGCTCCATCGTCATCACGGCTTCGGTGCCGTGGCCGTCTTCCTTGTCG
>JANNMQ010000630.1:0-2547 GCA_031398045.1 Rubrivivax sp. | reverse complement strand
CCCACCTGGTGCGACAGCATCACCAGCCCAAACCGCGTGCCCATGTGCGAGGCGCCAAAAAAGCGCACCACCAGGCCTGCGGTGGGTGGCACGGTGGACAGGTAGGTGAGGCCCATCACGGCAGCAAAAACCAAAACCACCGGCGTGGTTTTGGGCGCCAGCACAAACAGCAGCACGGCCACAGCACGCACGGCGTAGATGGCGCTCAGCAGGTGTTTCATCTGCAGCTTGCCGCCGCGCCAGCCCATCAGCAAGCCGATGCCCACGCTGCCCACGATGTTGAACAGGCCCAGCATGGCCAAGGACCAGGCGCCAACATTGGGTGGCAGCCCACAGCTGGCCACCACGCCGGGCAGGTGGGTGGCCAAAAAAGCGACGTGGAAGCCGCACACGAAAAAGCCGCTGCCCAGCAACTTGAAGCTGGGGTCGGCCCAGGCTTGTGCCACCGCTGCGCGGGTGCTCAGGCGCGGTGGCGCAGCCGCGCCCGGCACGGCGACTGCTGGCGCGCCGCGCAACGCCCAAGCGGCCGGTAGTGCCAGCAGTGTGATGAAAGCCAGCGACTGCACCGCCACCACCCAGCCCGACGCGGTGGTGATGGCCTGCGCCACCGGTGCAAAGATGAACTGCCCAAACGAGCCGCCCGCATTCACCACCCCCGTGGCCATGGCCCGCTGGGCCGGCGCCACCAGCCGGGTGGTGGTGGCCATCAACACCGATGGGCCTGCCATGCCGGCGCCGCCGGCGGCCAACACGCCAATGGCCAGGATCAAGCCCGCGGTGCTGCGCATCTGCGGCACCAGCCAAGTGCCCAGCGCCACCAGCAAGATGCCCAGCACCAGCACACGCCCAGGCCCCCAACGGTCGGCCACCATGCCGGCCAGCGGCTGTGTCAAGCCCCAGGCCAACTGGCCACAGGCAAACGCCAAGCTGATGCTGGCCAGGCCCAGGCCGGTGTGGGTGTTCAGATTGCCCAGGAAGAGGCCCATCGACTGGCGTGCGCCCATGGTCAACGCAAAGATGCCGGCGGCGGCCACCAGTACCAGCAGCAAAGGGCGCACAGGTGCAGCGGAGCTGTTCATGAAGCGTGCTCGGTGTGGGAGTGGTTGTTTGAGTGGACGGCGCTCGAAAGGTCATTGATGCAACCGTCCAGCAACCGGTGCAGGGTTGCCACACGTTCGGCTCCCAGCTGCTGGTTCAGCGCCCGTTGCGCTTGTTTCCAGGCCTTCTGGGCCTGTTCACGCAGTGCCATGCCGGCCGCAGTGGCCTGCACCAGGCGGCTGCGTGCATCGGTGCCGGTGTTGAACTGCACCAGGCCGCGTGCAGCCAGTGGCTGCAGGTTGCGCGTGGTGGTGGAGTTGTCCAGCTGCAGGGCCTGCGCCAGGTCGGTGCAACGCAGTGGGCCCATCTTCACCACCACCGACAGCAACGAGTACTGCGTTTTCAGCAGCCCCGTGGGTGCCAGGTAGCCGTCGTAGTGCCGCGCCACCAAACGGCTGGCCTGCTTGAGCTTCAAGTTGGTGCAGCCTTGTGGCGTGGCGCTCTTCATGATGGCAAGTATCTTTGGCTATGGTTGCATATGCAACCATAGCCAAGAACCTGCGGTTCAGGCTGCAACCTTTCAGCCTGCACCACCTGCCTGGTTCATGACGAAAAACGCTTGGCGCAAAAAATTTACTGCAAAACGTTTGACGCCAAATCTCCGCGACAGCCCCCGATGACCCCGGGTTGACGAAGCACCGGCGCGGGCTGCAACAATCGCGCTCATGAAATACCTGCACACCATGGTCCGCGTGACCGACATCGAAGCTTCGTTGCGTTTTTACCGCGACGCCCTGGGGCTGGAAGTCCTGTCCCGCAAAGACAACGAAGGCGGCCGCTTCACGCTGGTGTTTCTGGCCGCACCGGGCAACACAGCCGCGCAGGTGGAGCTGACCTACAACTGGCCGGCTGCCGACGGTAGCGCAGAGACCTACACCGGCGGCCGCAACTTCGGCCACCTGGCCTATGCCGTGCCCGACATCTACGCCACCTGTGCGCGGCTGCAGCAGCATGGGGTGACCATCCTGCGCCCGCCGCGTGACGGCCGTATGGCCTTTGTACGTTCGCCCGACCAGATTTCCATCGAACTGCTGCAAGAGGGTCCGGCGTTGGCGCCGGCCGAGCCTTGGGTGTCGATGGCCAATACGGGCAGCTGGTAGACCGGCGCTCGCCCTTTGCCGGGCCGTCCGAACATCCTGCAATTGCTCACATCCTTCATGTACCTGCCCAAACATTTTGAGCAACCCGACACCGCTGCGCTTGAAAAGCTGATGCGCGAACACCCGCTGGCCGCACTGGTCAGCAGCGGGCCCGATGGTCTGACCGCAGACCACCTGCCGCTGGAATACGACGCTGGGTCGCGCACCCTGCGCGGCCATGTGGCACGCGCCAACCCGGTGTGGAAGGTGGCCGCCGGGCAGTCGGTGCTGGCGGTGTTCCAGGGCCCGCAGGCTTATGTGTCACCCAACTGGTACCCGGCCAAGGCCGCCACGCACAAAGTGGTGCCGA
>JANNMQ010000602.1:0-4600 GCA_031398045.1 Rubrivivax sp. | reverse complement strand
TTCGCCGCCGTGCTGTCGAAGATCAACAGGTTGGTGTTGTTCTCGGAAACGATGAACCGCACTTGGCCGGTGCTGCGAATGCGCAGCGTGACTTCGCTTTCGGTGTCGGCGGTGTCTGATGAAGAAAAAATCACCGAACTGGCGGTGCTGTTTTTCACCCAGGCTGCGATCGTGCCCTGCGTCAGGCTGCTGAACGACGCCGTGTGGGCGTTCAGGCTTACGTAGTCGTTGCTGCCGTCCAGCGCCAGCTTGCCGCCACCAATCTTGTTGGTGGGTGCCGAGGTGTTGATGGCTGCGCCGTTGGTCAAGGTGCCGTGGTTGCCGTTGCCGCTGGCGTCGTTGGCGCTGCTGTCAAAGGCCCAGCGTCCGACCAGCCCGCTGGTGATGTCCAGCACACCCGTGTAGCTGGCCAATGCGTCGGCCTGCAGCGCAGCGGGGCCATCGATGGCGCCAGCGCTGAACTCCAGCACCCAGTCACCGCCCTGCGACACGTTGCCGGTGCGGTTGGTGCTGGCGGCCACGTCGGCGCCGGTCAAAGCAGCCAGCTGCTGCACAAAAGCACGGCCGCCGGCACCAGTGCCCACATCACATCCCCACAGCAGCAGGTCGGCATGGCCTGTCAAGGCTTGTTGCCAGGCTACCAGCTCTTCGCCACGCTGTGTCAGCGCGGCGCTGTCGATGCGGGTCAGGCCCAGTTGCAACGCGCCACTTGCGCCGTGCGAGACCACGTGCACGGCAGTGATGCCCTGCTCGGCGGCCAGCACCTCGCTGATCAGGCGCAGGCCATCCACGTCGCTGCCGATGTGCACCACCTCCACCACCTGGTGGGCGCCCCGGCTTTGCAGCAGGCCCTGCAGCAGCTGTTCAGCGTCTGGCACGGCAGCGTCGATGAAGATGATTTCGCGCCGCTGCGCCGGCAATGCCACCGTGGCTGTGGCCGCTACGGTTTCATGCACGTTGCTGGCTGCCAGTGCCGACACGCTGGCCACCAGCGCTGGCCCATGGGCCGGGCCCGCGGCATCGGCCCACAAAGCCGGGTTCAGGTCGGCTGCGTACAGGATGCGCGGTTCGCAGGCCTCCACGGTGGCCACGCGCTCGCCATGGCTGCGCGAGTCCGGTTCAGCAGCTGCGGTTTTATGCGTCCAACGCTGCAGCCATTGCAGCAGCCGGGCAGGCTGCTTCAGCGGGGCGGGGGCCTGGGCCACGGCCAGTGCTCAGCGGTTCTGCGCCAAGGGCGGCGCAGTGGCGCGCGGGCTGGTTTTGGCAGCCGGCGTTGCGCTTTGCGCTGCAGCCGCCGCTGCCGCCTGCGGCAGTTCTTTCAACCCCGCCAGGTCCACCTTGCAGCGCAGCCCGGCGGGCAAAGCGTTACCGGGGTTGGGCAGTTCCAGCCGCACGCGAAAGGTGTTGCTGGCGGCGTCGATCACACGGTCCACGGTTTTCACGGTCGCCATGTGCACGCTGCGGTTCAAGATTTCCGGCGTCACGCGGCCCAGCATGCCGATGCTGATGTGCCCAAAAGCAGCCGCCGGCACCAGCACGTCCACACGCAGCGGGTCGATGGCGGCAATGCGCAGCATCGGCTTTTGGTCCACGTATTCACCCGGCGACATCAGCCGCTCCAGCACCACGCCGCTGATGGGTGCACGCACGGTGCGCTGTTCCAGCTGTGCGGCAGCCAGGTCGGCTTCGCGGCTGGACAGCGAGCGCTTTTCTTTGGCCTGGTCGCTGCGGCCGTCGGCCACACCGGCTTCAGCGCGCAGCTTGTCCAGGTAGGTTTTACTGACGTACTGCTGCTGGTGCAGTTCTTCAGCGCGCATCAGTTCACGCTGCGCCAGTTCACGCGAACTGGTGGCCACGGTGGCGTCTGAGGTTTGGCCGGCGCGTTCACGCGCCACGGCCAGCGCGGCACGTTCGACGCTGGCGTTCAGCTGCACCACGGGTTGGCCGCGCTGCACCACGTCGCCGCGGTCGACCAGGATGTGGTCAATCACACCCGGGGCCGGGCTGCCCACCTGCACCACCTGGTGCGGCTGGATCATGCAGTCCAGCGCTGCCAGGCCTGCGGTTGACGACGCCCCTGCGGCAAGCGGCGCAACGCTGTGCTGACCGTGCGAGGGCACGGTTGCACTCAGCAAGGCTGCTGCAACGGTCAGGAGGCGGGCGTTCATACGGGTGTTACGACCTGTTTCGTCATTCGACGCCGCCACTGAAGGCGTAGGTCTCGGCAGCTGCGCGGTCGGCGTGCTGCAGTTCACGCCGGTGGCTGCGGTCGCGCCATTCGGCAGCGCGCTGTGCGATGGTGAACAGCGGCGCGGCCAGTGTGGTGGGCACCGGGCATGGCGTGGCGGGCTGAGCCTGTCGAAGCCTGGCCGACACCGCCGAAGTCCAACGCTGCACCACCCGCAACAGCAGCGCCGGCACCATCTGCTGCAGCAAGGGGTCGTCCAGCGCCAGCATCATCTCTGCCGACCCCGGGTCGCCGTGGCGGGCGGCGCGGCCCAGCAGCTGGCGGTCGATGCGGCGGGCGCGGTTTTTCATCGTTGCAATGACGTGCAAACCGCCTGCAGCGTTGGCCGCTGCGTCCAGGCGGATGTCGGTGCCGCGGCCGGCCAGGTTGGTGGCAACCGTGATGCAGCCGCTGCAGCCGGCGCGCGCCACCTGGTCGGCTTCGGCGCTGTCTTGGGTGGCGTTCAGCAGCTGGTGCTGCACACCGGCGGCCTGCAGCAGCGCCGACAGCTGGGCCGACGCGGCCACGCTGTCGGTGCCCACCAGCACCGGCCGGCCGCTGCTGGCATGCAGCTGCACGCTGTGCAGCACGGCCTGCCATTTGTCGGCTGCGCTGGCGTAACAACGCTGGCCCAACCAGCGCCGCCGGCTGGGCCGCACCAACGGCACAGCCTGCACGCGGCTGCCGTACAGCCGCTGCAGTTCGCGGTGGGCTTCCAGCAGCGTGCCGCTCATGCCGGCCAGGTGCAGGTAACGCGGGAAAAAGCGCTGGTAGGTGATTTGTGCGGCCGTGCGCGTGGGTGGGCTGGGCGGCAGGCCTTCCTTGATCTGCACCATCGGGTGCAACGCACCTTGCCACTGGCGCCCTTGGGCGATGCGGCCGGTGAGTTCGTCGATCAACTGCAATTCGGCGCCTGCCGCGCCCGGTGCACCACCGGCCACCACGGCGTATTCGCGGTCGCGTTTGAACAGCAGCCGCGCTGCCAATGCGGCTTCCACCAGTTCACAGGCACGGCGCGCCGGGTGCAGGTCGCCACGGGCGCCGGCCACCGCGGCGTTGATGCGCAGGCGGCCGGCATCGGTCAGCGTGGCGCGGCGCTCAGCCGCGTGCAGGGTGTAGTGCAGCTGGCGTTGCAGGCTGCGTGACAGTTCAAAAGCGCGCTGGTAGGCCGCAGCGTCCAGCTGCCCGGCGGGTGCGGCCAGGATCAGCGGCACCACGGCTTCGTCCAGCAAGATGCTGTCGGCTTCGTCCAGCAGGCACAGGCACAAGCCGGGCAGCAGGGGTTCGGGCGCCGGAGCTTGCGCTTGTGCAGACGCGGCACCGCGGGCCAGCAAGGCCTCGGCGGCCGTCAAGGCTTGCGCGCGCAACAAGCGCGCATCGCGTTCGCCGCCCAGCGTCAGGTGGTCGCGCAGGTAGTCAAAGGCCAGCTGGCTGGCCGTGGTGTAGACGATGTCGGCGCGCCAGGCCTGCTGGCGTGCGGCGCCGGCAAGGGCTGCAGTGACGCTGGCGCTGCGCAGGCCCAAGGCGGCGTAAAAAGGCGCCAGGTTTTGCTGGTCGCGCTGCACCAGGTATTCGTTGGCGGTCAGCAGGTGCACCGGGGTGCCCGCCAGGCCCGCCACACCGGCGGCCAGCGCGGCGGCCACCGTTTTGCCTTCGCCGGTGGCCATTTCCACCAGCCGGCCCTGCAGCATCAGCCAGGCCGCCAGCACCTGGGTGTCGTACGGCATCAGGCCCTGGCTGCGCTGCATCACCAGCGCGGCCACGGCCAAAGCCTGGCCAGCGCTGGTGGCGCTCAGGCCTTCGCGGCGCAGGCGGGCGCGCACTTGCGCCGTGGCCGGCGCCAGCGCTGCGGTGCCACCCTGGCCGGCCAGCGCGGTGCGGTAGGCCTGCCACACACGGGCCGGCAGCTGCGCTTGCGGCTGTCCAAACAGGCGGCCGAACAGGCTGTGTGCGGTACTGCCTGCACTTTGAAGCAGGCGCTGGCCGGCGCGCCAGGCAGCGCCCTCGGCGTCCAGGTGGCGTTGTGGGTAGTCACCAAATGCAAGGCCTGGTGTCGGCAACCGTGTGGCTGACAACAGGCTCATCGCTCGAAGTGACGCAAGAAGGTTTGCCGCACAAAACGCAGCACGCGTTCGGCGGCGGTTGCAGGGCCATGCGTGAAGGTGACAAGCACACGCGCGCCGATGGGCGCGTAGAGCCGCGGCGCGGCGGCGTTGATGGCGCCGCCCGGCAGCTGCAAGTCCAGCTGAAACAGCGGCTCGCGTGCGGTGCGGCCGCTGCTGTCGGCAGCGTCCAGTGTTATCGACCCGCCAGCAGCTTCACCCAGTGCGCGCGTGGGCAGCGCCGTGCTGGCGCGCGGCGTGGCCTGCAGCA
>JANNMQ010000562.1:0-2022 GCA_031398045.1 Rubrivivax sp. | reverse complement strand
GGACCGGCCGCTGCCTGAACAATTCATGCGTTATGTGGCGGCGCTGGCGCAGGGTGATCTGGGCCAGTCGTTGACCACCGGCCAGCCCGTGTTGCAAGAACTGCTGGCGCGCCTGCCCGCGTCGCTGGAACTGGTGTTGATTGCACTGGTGCTGGCTTGTGCAGTGGCACTGCCGCTGGGTGTGGCGGCAGCGTCGCGCCCGGGTTCATGGGTGGACCAGTTGTGCCGCGTGCTCACCACCGCCGGTGTGTCGCTGCCCACCTTCTTCACCGGACTGCTGCTGGCCTACGTCTTCTACTTTTTGCTCGGCTGGGCGCCGGCGCCGCTGGGGCGGTTGGACCCGATGTTTTCGCCACCGCCGCAGGTCACCGGCCTGTACCTGGTGGACGCGCTGCTGGTGGGTGACTTGTCGCTGTGGTGGGCCAGCGCACGCCAGATCGTATTGCCCACTTTGACGATGGCGCTGTTTGTGCTGGCGCCCATCGCGCGCATGACCCGCGCTTCGATGCTGCAGGTGCTGTCGGCCGACTTCGTGCGCACGGCGCGCGCCAGCGGTTTGTCGCAACACACGGTGCGCGTGCGGTACGCGCTGCGCAACGCTTTGCTGCCGGTCGTCACCACACTGGGCATGGTGTTTGGCTTCATGCTGGGCAGCAGCGTGATCGTTGAAAAGGTGTTCGGCTGGCCCGGCGTGGGCAGCTACGCCATCGACGCGCTGACTGCCAGCGACTACGCACCGGTGCAGGGTTTTGTGCTGGCCATGGGCGTGCTGTTTGTGCTGCTGAACCTGGCGGTGGACCTGCTGTACACGCTGATCGATCCGCGCATCAGCCTGGAGGATTGATGAGCACCGGCGTCAGCACGAACACCGACACTGGAACCAGCACCGGCAACACGCTGAAACACATCCGCCACGTGCTGGCCGAAAACCCGGTCACCCAGGTGGCCGCGGTGCTGTTCACGTTGTTTGTGTTGCTGGCCCTGGTGGGCCCGTGGATCGTGCCTTACGACCCGCTGGCCAGCAGCACCGCCAACGCGCTGCAGCCGCCTTCTGCCCAGCACTGGTTCGGCACCGATGCACTCGGCCGCGACATCTTTTCGCGCAGCATCGTCGCCACGCGGCTTGACCTGGGCATTGCGGTGTCGGCCGTGGCGCTGTCGTTTGTGATCGGCATCGCGATGGGGCTGGCCGCTGGTTACTTCGGTGGCTGGTGGGACTTCGGCGTCACGCGCCTGTCAGACACCATCATGGCGTTTCCGCTGTTTGTGCTGGCCATGGGCATCGTGGCCGCGTTGGGCAACACGGTGGGCAACATCGTGCTGGCCACCGCCATCATCAACCTGCCGTTTTATGTGCGTGTGGCGCGCGCCGAAACCAACATCCGCCGCAACGCCGGTTTTGTGGAAGCGGCGCGGCTGTCGGGCAACAGCGACTGGCGCATCTTGACCATGCACCTGTTCCCGAACATCTTGCCGCCAGCCATGGTGCAGGTCAGCCTGAACATGGGCTGGGCGATATTGAACGCGGCGGGCCTCAGCTTCATCGGCCTGGGTGTGCGCCCGCCCACGCCCGAGTGGGGCATCCTGGTGGCCGAAGGTGCACAGTTCATCGTCAGCGGTGAATGGTGGGTGAGCTTTTTCCCGGGTGCGATGTTGATGCTGGCGGTCTTCACCTTCAATTTGCTGGGTGACGCGCTGCGCGACATCTTCGACCCCAGAAAAAGAACTTGAAGCGATGTCAACGCCACACCTTCAAGCCCAACCCCCGCTGCTGGACGTGCAGGGCTTCAGCCTCGAATTCCGCACCCGCAGCGGCACCGTGCATGCGCTGCAAAACGTGAACCTGCGCTTGCGCAAAGGCGAAATCGTCGGCCTGGTGGGCGAAAGCGGGTCGGGCAAGTCGGTGCTGGCCTACGCGATGCTGGGCATCAGCGACGCGGCTGCCACCGTCACCGGCGGCAGTGCGGTGTTTGGCGGCATGGACCTGCTGCAAGCCGCCGAATCTTCGCTGGCCGAACTGCG
>JANNMQ010000535.1:0-2499 GCA_031398045.1 Rubrivivax sp. | reverse complement strand
CTGCCTACCTGCAGTTCACGGGCCCAGGCCACCATGGCCGGCGTGGGCAGTGAACCCCCGTCCAGCACCACTTCAAGTTCGGAACTCTGGTGGCCTGACAGGTCCAGCACCATGGACTCGTCAATCTCCACGTCCTTGGCGTCAGGCAGCAGCTCTTCCAGCGTCTCCAGGCGCTCCATCATTTCACGCAGCCGGTCGTCGGGAATGACCGCGGCCTTGGCGGTGAAGGCCGCAGCCAGTGCGTTGTTCAGCTGGTGGATCTGCTCGTCCTGGCGCGTCGCGTCCATGCCCGCCGAGGCCATGCCTTCACGCAAGGACTTCAGCAGTGGCGGCAGCCGGCGCAACACCTCGGCGCGCTCTTCGCGTGTGACTTTGGCGCTGGCCGACCAGATGAGATCGGCCGCGGCGCGTTTCATGGTGCGCGTTTGCGCGCCTTGGCCACCATAACGCACTGCCGTGGTGGCCAGCACGTCGGCCCAGACGTGAAACAGAAACTGCCGCACGCCTTCTTGCACCGGCACTTCATTGAGCATGCGGCGCAGCTCTATCGTGTACTGGATGGCCAGCGTTTCGCGCTGCTCCACCTGTTGGGCCAACGACACGCCTTTTTTCGTGGCCTCGTTTTCGTTCTTGAAGTAGTACTCCAGGAACTTTTCGAACTCCGTCAGCACGGTCTGAAAGACGCGCCTGCCGGTGTCAGGATAAGCCTCGACCACCTGCACCACGCGTTTGATTTCCTTCGTCAGCGACTCACTCACACCACGCTCGCTGGTGGTGTCGAAGCCCATCACGCAGGCTCCCATGCGGTCGATCAGACGGCGCGCCGGGTGGTCCACGGTGGCGAAGAAGTCAGGCTCGGTCACTGCTACACGCAGCACCGGCATCTGCAGGCGCGCAAACCACACGCGGATGCCGGCCGGAATGCGGTCTTCGGTCAGGATGCTCTGGAACAGCAGGGCCACGATCTCGATGGTGGCGCGTTCTTCGGGTGTGGCAGCCGCTTTTTTCAGCACCTGCTTGCGCTGGTGCAGTTCTTCCAGCATCACCGGTGTGGTGACCACAAAACCGCCGGCCGAACCGCTGGGTTCCAGCCTCTGCTGAATGCCCAACTGGGCGTTGTGTATGGCGCGGGCCAGTCCGTCTGAAAGCCCGCCGGGCGGGCGCTGCCCGGGCGGCCGCGACAAGAGGCCAAATTCGGGTACGTGGCGCCCCACCAGTCGGTTCAGCCGCCCCATCACCGCTTCAGCGTTTTCCTGGCTGCGGGCCAGCGGTGCTGCGCGTGTCATCAAGCGGGTTTCGTCACCCACTGGCATGGGGCTGCGGCTTTCACCACCTTGCCAAGTACCCAACAGCCGGCCTGCTGCCAACGCCGATCCCACTGCCCGACCCGAGCCCGCCGACACAGCGCTGGTGCCGGATGAAAAAACGGAACTGCCACCGACGATGCTGGCGCTGCCAAAGTTGGCGGCGTCACCGGGCGCCAGCCCGACAAACCCGCTGCCCACCTGCCAAGCCAGCGCCGCCTGGGGGTGGGTGCGAGACCGCCGAATGAAGGGCCGCAGGTCCACCTCGGGCAGCACGCCTTGTTCACACAGCCAGCGGTTGGCCTCGTGGTAGGCCTCTTCCACCAGCAGTGCAAATTCATCGTTCAGCGTACCCTGCACCTCGCGCCAGCCGTCCAGCGTCAACGCCGCCGAGCGCCAGGCGTCAAAGACGATGCGGGCCAGCACATGCGCGCGCAGCATGTCTTGCGGGTCCAGCTCTTTTTTGCCCTCCAGGTGGGCTACCCGCGAGCGCAAATCTGAAAACTCCCACGAAGCCCGGTCCATGATGGCCAGGGCGAGCCGAGAAGTGACTATTTCGAGGTCGATGGTGTCGTCCGACACCAAACTGAGCGACTCTCGGTTGGCGTTGGCCAGGCTGGACAGTTCGGCCGGTCGCGACAGCGAAGCGCCTGTATGTAACAAATGACGCAAGCTGCCAACGATGCCGCGGTGCCAGCCCTGTGCACCCGTCATCAGCGACTGCATCAGGTCTCGCCGGCGCTGGAAAACCGCGTGCTCCGAAGGTTTGTCAAGCAACGCGCGGGCTGTGTCGAGCACCGCTTGTATCAGCGGCGTCAGGCCCTTGACCAGCTCTTCGATATACAGCCGCCGCGCCTGGCTGGCGATGTGTTCATGCTGGGCGCGGGAGGCCATGTCAAGGGTCGGTGCAACGGGTAAGCAGCATTTCGATCCACTCTACACCACGGCCCCGGCGTTCGGGTCGTTGGGGTCGAGGTCCTTGCCGCCACCGCCTTTGACCAGGTCTTCACGCTTCACACCCAGCCACATGGCAATTGCCGCTGCCACAAAGACAGACGAATAAATACCGAAAAGAATTCCGATGGTCAAAGCCAGCGCGAAGTAAAAAAGGGTCGGTCCGCCGAAGAGCAGCATCGACAGCACCATGATCTGCGTTGAGCCGTGCGTGATGATGGTGCGGCTGATGGTTGAGGTG
>JANNMQ010000462.1:0-8723 GCA_031398045.1 Rubrivivax sp. | reverse complement strand
ACCTGCCATCGTCAGGTAGACCACGTCTTTGCCGTTTTCGACTCGGTAGGCGCTGGTGCCGTTGACGTGGTTGCCAGAACCAAGGTCGCTGCCCGAGACCAGCGCATCAGCTCGGTTCAGCCACATCAGGTTGCCGGCAGTAACGGCGCCTGTGAACTGGTCGATCACAGACCCACTGATGCCGCCTGTCAGGCCTGCATCGGCCTTGGTGGGGTCCCACATCCAGGCGCCCGCACGGGCGGTGATGCCGCTGTTGGCATCGTAGGTTTCAAATCCGAATCCAGAGTTGAAGGTTGCGCCACCAAAAGTCATGTACAGGTTGTTCTGGCGCAAGTAGACACTGTTGTCGTAGGTGTGCGCCGACTGCGGTGCTGCATTGTCAGCCACAAAGTAGTGACTGCTATTCAGCACACCGTCACTGTTAGGTAACGTGATGGCACCAGTCAGTGCACTGGGCAGCGAGCCCCGAGACCAGGTGCCTGTGCTGCCATTCCAGAGGTACATCTCGTTACCCATGTAGTTGGCGTGACCGCCTCCCCACAGCATCAGCTGCCCTTGGGTTGAGTCCCAGGCCATCGAGGCCCAGGCGTTGACAACCGAAGCCGGATTCAGGAAGGTGCCGTCCCGTTGCTCTGCGGGGACCCAGGCGCTTGAAAACGTGGCCGTGTTGACCTTGCTCCAACCGCCAGCCTCCGTGGCTTTGCGCACACTTTTGAGGTAAGCCAGATCGGCGGCGGCTTGCCCCACGAGAGGGAAAACAAGCGCCACGGTTGCCAAGGCGGCACACAGACCGCGACCACAAAACCAGAGCAACAGTCTGGAGGGCGAACGCGAAGGCAAGGCAGATGAAGGGACATTGGACATGGTGGACTCGCTGAGTGTGCCCATGCTGACCCCACTCTCGATCATTCCATGTGCAACACAAACTTTTACAGGCTGAGCCTAAAGTTTGGTCGTTGCCACCACCCGCCACAACCCCCACTCAAAGGGACACCAACCACCGCATGGCTGCACGTCCACAAATTCACGCTGACCACCCCCATCACCATGCGCTTGTTCGCCTTCCGACGCAGATCAGGCAGCCTGCAGTGGCGGAAGGGGTCAGTGGCGGAAGGGGTCTCAGGTGTTGCGCGGGCGGTAGACGTAAACGACGTCGTTGGTTCCTTGGAAGTCAGCGCGTGGAAAGTAGGTCACCGCTTTGACCCGGGGGTTGTAGGTCCACTTTTTATACGAGGCATTAACAGCCCAAGGAATGGATTGACCCGCCCCAAAAGGGGCCCGCGTAGCCACCCAGGGCTGGCGCAGATCACTCGGAATTTCAACTTCGAAGATGGCTCGGTTGTCGTCCCGCAGTTCGCCCACCAAGATGCGTTGGTTGTCGGGGCACCAACAAGCCGAGTTGAACCACAGCTCCAGCGGCACCGGCTGGCTGAGCGTGACGCCCGAGACCCAGGACGGTTGGCTGTTTGTCGTATCCATGAACTGCAAACGCAGTTCACCCGATTTGCAGTCGGCAAACACCAACAAGTTACGTTCCGGCACGTGGAACATCGCGCCTGTGACATCGCCCCATTCGGCGTCGTTGAGTCGCAGTTGCCCTGTGCCCGTGACCCAGGTGTTGGTCGCACGGTCAAACCAGGACAGGCGTTGCAGACCGCCAGCAGCCCGGGATTCGATGTAAACCCGGTTTTGACTGGGCACCCAGGCTGTCCAGTTGGGCGGCGCCAGGTTCGTGATGCTGCCGCCAGGGCCACCGTGGAAACCATGGTTGTTGGTGACGCGCTGCCACCGATAAGGGCCCACCGTGGTCGCAAAGTCCACTCGGTGTGCGGCTTCGGCACCCACGGTTCCGATGAAGCCAGCGGCTGAATTCAGCACGCGCAAAAAAGTGCCCTGCGCTGCACCCCCATGAGCCGGCCCTATGACGTCCCCGCTGCTGTAGCTGTGGGGAGACGCAGGTTTGCCGTCCACCAGATACTCGGCGTAGGTCATGTTCACAAAACTGGTGCTGGAGTTGACCGTGTTGGCCGCAACGGTCGTGTTGCTGCTGTCGCTGCCAAATAGGGGCGACGGATCGACCAGGCGTCGAAAAGTGCAGGTCTCGGGCCCCAGGATCAGAGCGGCCAGTGAGTTGTCGTTGGTCGACGCGTGGCCGCCGCCAAAAAACAACACGGCGCCATGACTGCCGAAATAGGGGTTCAAGAAACTGCCGCTGTAGTCGTTGACGATCTTCGCAAAATAGTACGGTGCAAAGTACGGTGCGCACTGGCTGATGAAACTGTTGGTCAGTCGGCCATTGGCCTGGCTCAGCAAGCCCACTTGGCCTGGTGCAGGAAGCCATCCGGGCACAACCGGTGATGCCGCCACAGATGCTGGCGCTGGCGCTGGTGCTTGCACTGGTGCCGGCGCTGGTGCTGGTGCCGGCGCTGGTGCTGGCGCCGGTGCTGGTGCCGGTGCCGGTGCTGGTGCTGGTGCTGGTGCTGGTGCTGGCGCTGGTGCAGGTGCCGGTACTGGTGCTGGTGCCGGTACTGGTGCCGGTGCCGGTGCTGGTGCCGGTGCCGGTGCCGGTGCCGGTGCCGGTGCTGGTACCGGTGCCGGCGTCGGTGCTGGTGCTGGTACCGGTGCTGGTGCTGGTGGTGCCGGTGCTGGTGCTGCGGGTGGTGCCGCGGGTGGCGGCTGGGCAGGCGTGGGTGCCGGGGAAGAGGCTGGGCTGTCTATAGGTAAAGGTGCCAGCCCTGCAGCACGTTCAGTGGGTGCTGCCACCGGTTCACTTGTGCTGCTGCCGCCACCACCACAACCCGCCAACAAATGCGCCGGGCCCAGGGACAACAAAGCGGTGCTGAAGAAGGATCTGCGAAGTCGATCAACGGGTGGCCCTGGATCGGTGGTTACGGATGCAGGCCCGGGGCAAGGCACATGGGGGATGGGGTTCGAGATAGGCGAGGGCATGCCAGCCCATATCGGCACTCCCGGAGCCTTCTTTTCACTACAGCTACAAGCAACTGTATGGAAAGGTTTCAGCGGCCAACCAGCGACCCTCGCGCCGGCGCGTCTGTGCTGCGCCGGTTTTGCCCTTCACAAAGTGCAAAGTTTGGCACGCTGGTGATGACCAAGGCCCCACCGATGCGGCATTAAACTTGTGAAGCTCTCTACAGCCTGCGACGCCCCCAAGTCCCCCCGCATGTCCCTAACCGCCCAAGTCCTTGCCGTTGTGGATGAGGTACTGAGCCTGAATGGCCGCAGTGCCACCTTCGGGCCCGATACCCATCTGCGGGGGGCCGTGCCAGAGCTGGACTCCATGGCCGTTGTTTCTTTGATTTCGGCTCTTGAAGACCACTTCGGATTTGTCATCAACGAAGATGAAATCACCAGCGACACATTTGCCACCGTAGGCGCCTTGGTGAGCTTTGTCGGCAGGCAGAACAAGACTTGAAACCGGATCTGCCCCGCCAAGCTGCGGCCGGATTGAACACACTGACCCTGCACGACCTGGACGACGTGCCTGCAGACGCCGTGCGGCTGTTTGAATGGGCCGAGCAGACAGACCCCCAGTTGGGCCTGCCCTGGTTTCGCAACCTGGCTTGCTCGGTGTTCAAGCCCGACGCCGCCGTTTGTATCCATGTCCTGCGCCGCGACGGCGTGGCCGTCGGGGCCCTGCCCGTGTATCAGCAGCAAACCGCGTGGGGACGAGAAGTGTTCTCGCTGGGCAACTACTACACGTCGCTGTTTGCACCCGCGCTGGCCAGCGACGTGCAGGTGTTTGAGCTGTCTGTGCTGTTGCAACACGTGGCCCGTTTGCATGCACCCATGAACTCACTTCGCATGGCGCCCATGGCTCCGGAGAGCCCTGGATTTGCCTTGATGCAGGCGGCGCTGGTGCAAGCGGGTCTGGTGCCTTTTGACTACTTTGCGTTTGGCAACTGGTACCTGCCGGTCCAGGGTGACGCCGACCAGTACTTGGCCGGCCGACCAGGCGAAGTGCGCAGCACCCTGCGCCGGATGGGCAAGAAGTTTGCCGCTGCCGGTGGCCGCTTCGACATCGTCACGGCCGCCCAGCAAGCGCCCGAGGCGGCCGCAGCCTTCACCCGTGTCTACAAAACCAGCTGGAAACAGGCTGAGCCGCATGAAAACTTCATCCCCGGCCTGACTGCGCTGTGCGCACAGCGGGGTTGGCTGCGCATGGGGTTGGCGCTGGTGGACAGGCAGGTGGTGGCAGCACAACTGTGGATCGTCGCCAGCGGCAAAGCCCAGATCTACAAGCTGGCTTATGACCCGGCGTTTCGCCAGCTGTCTCCGGGCAGCCTGTTGACCGAACACCTGATGCGGCATGTGATCGATACCGACCGGGTGTTGGAGATCGACTACCTGACGGGCGACGATGCCTACAAGAACCAGTGGATGAGCCACCGACGTGAGCGGCGGGGATTGATCGCCTACAACCCCCGCACCGCGGGTGGGCTGGCGGGGCTGGTGCGAGAGAGCTGCAGCCGCCGCATCAAGCCGCTGCTGAAGCCCCGGCGCCCTGCAACAGCAGTAACCGCCCCGTCTTGAATCAACCTGCAGCCTCCATGAGCAAAGACGCCTCCCTGCCCTACGGCCTGCACGCAGGCTTTCTGCGCTCGGCACAACAACACCCCAACAGGCCTGCACTGGAGGTGTGCGGGCAGTCCTACAGTTATGCCGTCTTGCGGCAACGGGCGCTGACGCAGGCAGCGCTGCTCGACCACCACCGGCCAGCCACCAGCCCTGCGCGCGTGGGCGTCCTGGCCAGCCGTTCACTGCCCGTTTATACGGGCCTGTTGGGCGGGCTGATGGCCGGCATGGGGGTGGTGCCTTTGAACCCTGGCTTCCCCGTTGAACGCACACGCCAGATGATGGACTTGGCCGACCTGGGGGCGCTGGTGGTTGATGCAGCCGGCGAAGCCCTGCTGCCTCATTTGCTGCAGCACCAGGCGCATCCGCTGTTGGTATGCCTGCCCGGCGATGCGGTGGATGCCGAGCTGGCAGCGCAGTGGCCGCAGCACCGATTCGTGGCCATGGCGGACGCGCAGCCGCCAGGCGCTTTTGTGCCCGTGTCGGTCAGCCCTGATGCGTTGGCCTGCCTGTTTTTCACCTCAGGCAGCACCGGCACTCCCAAGGGCGTGGGGGTGCTGCACCGCAACGTGGTGCGCTTCGTCGACATGTCGGTTGAACGCTACCGGGGCTGCGGTTTGAGTGAGCAAGACCGTTTTTCGCAGTTCTACGACATCACCTTCGACTCTTCGATGTTCGACCTGTATGTGAGCTGGGCTTTTGGTGCTTGCCTGTGTTGCCCCAGCGCCGTCGAATGGGTCAATCCCAACAAATTCATCGAAAGCAAAGCCCTGACGGTGATCGACATCGTGCCCTCAACCGGCCACGCCATGAACCGAAGCAACGGCTGGCGGCCCGGCCGCTTCAAGGCCCTGCGCTTGTGCCGATTTGGAGGTGAAGCCCTGTCGGCCGACCTCGCCGCGGCACTGGCAAGCGCCGCCCCAGCTGCCCAGTTAGACAATGTCTATGGCCCCACGGAGTGCACCGTTGATGCCGCGTATTACCAGTGGAACCCGCAGCGGTCACCGGCCGAATGTGGCCATGGCATCGTGCCTATCGGCGTGGCGGGGCCGCAGGTGGGTTTGATGGTGGTCGACAGCGCCCTGCAAGAGGTGCCGGTGGGTGCTGAAGGCGAACTGCTGATCAGCGGCCCACAGGTCACCCCAGGTTACTGGAACAGCCCCGAGCGCACGGCGGCCTCTTTCATCACCCTGCCCGGCTCGGGCACGGTGCACTACCGCACCGGTGACCTGGTGCGCAGGCCACCGGCCGGGCAGGCCATCCCCTATCTGGGCCGGCTGGACTTTCAGATCAAGATTTCCGGCGTGCGCATCGAACTGGGAGAAGTTGAACAGGCTTTGCGGGTGGCGGCGCAGACCGACCTTGCGGTGGCGGTGGGGTGGCCCATCACCCCCAGCGGCGCTTCGGGCATTGCCGCCTTTGTGGTCAGGCCGGCCCTGGACCTGGCCGCCGTGCGCCGGCAGCTGAAAGAAACGCTGCCTGCGGTGATGGTGCCCAAGGACATTCACGTCGTTGACGATCTGCCCTTGAACGTGAACGGCAAGGTGGACCGCAAGGCGCTGATCGCCACGCTGCACGAACGGGCCACACAGGCCTGAGAGGCTGAGCGGACGAAGCCCGCTGGGCAACTGAGCAGCGTCAAGCCAGCAGTTGCTGGTGACGCTGCAGCAGTTCGCCCCGCATCAGCAGCCAGCGCCTGCCGGGTTCAATTTCTGTCACCGGCTGGTGCCAGGCCGGCGTGGGCCCGCGCAACCGAATGCGTCCGTCAAAGTCCAGCGCACGCAAGCGCGCATGCACCAAAAACCCGGCCTTGGCGTGTGCGCGCATCGAAGCCTGATTGACCCAGTCCACATCGGACCACGCCGCCGTACAACCGGGCACATGGCCTTGCGCGATCAGCCTGAGCACCTGGGCGTACAGCCCGCGCCCGCGCTGGGAAGGCACGATGAACACGTCCCGGACCCAGAATTCGGATGGCGGGATGGGCAGGTACCAGTTCACCTCGTCCACATAGCGTCCGCCGCCAATGGCCGCCCAGGTGGAGCCCAGCAATTGCTCACCCTGGTAAAAAGCAAAAAATCGAAGCCCGTTGCTGAAACGCTGATCCATGCGCGGCTGCGACATGCGGTGTGCCATCTGCTCATGCAACTGGAGGATAAGCGCCGCTTGCGCGGGCAGCAGTTCCACGGCGCGGAGCTCCTGCACCGCGGTGCCCGCGCCTGCCGCAACACCGGGGTTTGGTGCCACCAGCACGGCCACATCGTGCGCAAAAAACCGCATCCGCGTCGGCCACAAGCGCATGTCAATTCACACCGGCACCAACGTGCAAGGCCTTGCCAGCGGTGGCCACGTGGGCCGTGTGATCGGGCGCCGGCTGCTGCGCAGCGAAACACTGCAACAACCAAGAGATGGTTCGCCCTTCCACGGCGCGCTGCGCAGCAGGATCAGAAAAAGTATGGTCGGCACCTTCAACATCAAAACGGCTGACGTTGGATTGCGCAAGATTTGTCCGCCACAGTGCATCGGTGGAGGCGGTTTCCAGGAATTCTTTGGCCGTGTAGTCGTTGCCGCTCAAGATCACCAGTTTCGGCCCTGGGTGGTGCTGCCAAGCCTGGGCCATGCGCAGCTGCAAAGGGCGCCCGCTGTCATCGGGCAGTTTGCGGCCGCGTGCAGCGCTTGTGGCCGCACCAGGGCCAGGCACAGTGGCAACAGGCGCCGAGGATCGCACCACACCTTGCGCCACACCTCGCGCCAGTTTGAGGTTGTGCAGCAGGTCAGCAAGGGCCTTGCCAGCCACCCGCCCACTGAACAACTTGGCCCAGAACGAGCGCTGCCCCAGCCGCTTGAGGTAGTAGTGTTTCAGATGCGTGCGCGCCAAGCTTTCGTCGGAACGCACCCAGGGGTTGACCAGCACCATGCCTGACACGCGCGGGTCCTGCGCCCATCGCCAGTACAGCAGTGCCGCTGATGCGCCGCCGCACAAGCCCCAGAGCACCACGCGTTGCACGGCGGGCCGTGCGGCCTGCAGGGCATCGATGGCAGCGCCCACGTCGGGCTCTATCTCTTCCAGCGTGCGCTGCGCGCCACTGCTGTCCCCCATGCCCCGGGTGTCAAAACGCAGCGCAGCAGCGCCCTGGCCAGCCAGACTGCGCGCCAGCTGCACATACTGGCGGTGGCTGCCCGCCCGGTACTGCGGCCCACCGACGATGATGACCACGCCCACATCCGCCAAGTCAGCCGCGGCCGGTGCGTCGGGTGCAGGCGGTGTCAGCACTGCCAGCAGGTGTTCACCCTCGCACGCAAAGACCAGCGCTTGTTCGTTCATGCCGGCGCCCGTTCAGGCTGGGCAGCTGGCGTGTGCAGCAGTTGTTCAACCGTGGCCTGCACCAGTTCGGGGGCGTCTTCTATCTCCACGGTCTGCCAAAAGGGTGGGCCTGCCACCGCCTGGCTGCTGACGACATAACCCGCATCGCGCCACAGCGCCAACAAGGGCGTGGCTGCAGGCAGCAGCGCGGCCGGCACCCGTGAGGTTACTTCCAGCCACACCAGTCGGCTCAGGCCCACGGCAGCGGGCGGCTGCTGCAGGCTGGCCGCCGCCATGCCCAGCGCCAGCGCCGGGCTGAGCTTGTAGCCCGCCACCTCTACCGCCCGGCCCTGCGCAAGGTCAGTCAACAAGCCTTCGGTGACCCCTTTGCTGGTGCCTTGCTGCATCTGACTGGCCATCTTCAGGCGCAAGAACTGCTGCAGCATCAACTTGCCACTGCCCTGGGGCTGCCAGAACAAGAAATGCTTGGCGCCCACCACCCGCGGTGCAGCCTCAGCGGCCACCAGGCACCCGGAGCGCTCACCCCACATCCACAGGGGGACGGAATATCGCTGCTGCAGCCAGTTTGCAGCGGCCACCGCGTCGTCGACCCAGGCCGACCAGCTGGCTTGTTCGATCTCGCCGCTGCTGTCGCCGCAACCCAGCAGATCGATCTGCAGCACGGCAAACCCGGCTGCGGCCAAGGCGCGCGATGCCAGCGACGCCATGCGTCGCGACTTGTTCATTTCTTCGCCAAAGGCGTGCAGGAACAACACCGCGGCCTGGCACGCACCGGGCGGCACGTGCAGCAGGGCCAGCCGCTGAC
>JANNMQ010000460.1:0-3152 GCA_031398045.1 Rubrivivax sp. | reverse complement strand
TGTTGCAGGTCTTCGGTCAGCAGGCGCTTGCATCCGGCGTGCAGTGCAGCGGCCACGATCACACCGTCATAAAAGCTCAAGGCATGGCTGCTCTGCAAGCGAACGGCGTGGCTGTACAACTCGGCGCTGGGTTGCACGTGCCACAGCGGCTGCAGCAGTTGCTGCAGCACCTGCAGCGCGTCGTCGCTGGTCAATGGCACCTTCAGTTTGCGCGTCAGCACGTTCAGGGTTTCTTGTACGACTTGAAAGCTGATCACGCCACTGGCCTCTTGCAGCGCCTTCGTCACACATTGGCTGGCCAGGGTTTGTTTGCGGGGGTCGGTTTCGTCAAAGAGGTAAACAAAGATGTTGGAGTCGATGAAGTCAGCGCTCATTGCGCTCGTCCCGCGTGAACTGGCGCCCTTCGGTGCGGGCGTATTGACGCACCCGTTGCACCGTTTGCAGCGCGCGTGCGGCGCGCTGGCGGCGCGCGTACTGTTCGAGCCACAGCTTGAGCTGCTCGTTCAGCGTGGTGTTCTCGGCCCGTGCCGCTGCTCGGGCTTCTTCAATCAGATGCTCATCGGCAGTAAAGGTGATGTTTCGTGACACCGCAGGCTCCGTGGCGAATCGACATGATGAATGTTACACGGGATCGAGAGGCGTGTTACTTCTATCGTGTCAATGGTGCACTCGGTTGCGGGACCAAAAAGGGCATCCGTGGCCACTGAAGCCACCGTCACTTTCTGCAGTTCGCTGCCTGCCGGGACACCCGAAGTGCCCGTGGCCATTGTCGGCGCCGGGGCCTGCGGGCTGACGGCGGCGTTGATGTTGCGCGGTGCCGGCATTGACTGTGTGCTGCTGGAACGTGATGCCCAGGCGCAGGGCTCCACCGCGTTGTCATCGGGCTTCATACCTGCGGCGGGCACCCAGGTGCAGCGTGCGGCCGGTGTGCTGGACGACAGCCCTGACCGTTTGGCAGCCGACATCCAGACCAAGGCCCGGGGCACCGCGGCCGTGCATCTGGTGTCGGCGTATACCCAGGCGGCAGCAGCAGCCGTCGACATGCTGCAGCAGCGCCACGGTCTGCCTTTTGAACTGCTGCAAGGCTTTTTGTACCCCGGCCATTCGGTGCTGCGCATGCACACGCTGCCGCAGAGAACCGGTGCCTCGCTGGTGGCTGCACTGGATGCCGCGGCCGAGCGCGCTGGCGCCATGCTGTTGACGTCGGCCCGTGTGCACCAGCTGCGCTGCACGCCCGCAGGCCACGTGCTCGGCCTGGCGTATCAGCGCCCTGACGGTGCCGTGGAGCACCTGGCCTGCCAGGTGCTGCTGCTGGCCTGCAACGGTTTTGGCGGCAACCCGGCGATGGTGCAGCAGTGGTTGCCCGAGATGCGCCAAGCGCTCTTTGCAGGCCACGCCGGCAATGACGGCAGCGCCATCATCTGGGGCAGCCAACTGGGTGCGCAACTGGCTGACTTGGGCGGTTACCAAGGACACGCCAGCTGGGCCTTGCCGCAGGGCGCACTCATCACCTGGGCGCTGATGATGGAAGGCGGTGTACAGGTCAACCGCCAAGGGCAGCGCTTCCATGACGAGACGGCTGGTTATTCGGAAGCTGCGGTGCATGTGCTGGCGCAGCCTGGCGGCGTGGCCTTCAACGTGTTTGACCAGCGGCTGCTGGCGCTGGGCCGCCAGTTCCCCGACTTCGTGGCTGCTGAACAGGCCGGTGCCGTGCGCCAGGCACAAAATGTGGCTGCGCT
This sequence comes from Rubrivivax sp., assembly GCA_031398045.1. Lineage (GTDB taxonomy): Bacteria > Pseudomonadota > Gammaproteobacteria > Burkholderiales > Burkholderiaceae_C > Rubrivivax. The sequence goes on along the minus strand of JANNMQ010000460.1, from coordinate 1,413 downwards.
GGCTGCCCACATCGGCTGCGACGCCCACACGCTGCAAGCCACTTTGCAGGGCACGCGGCTGCAAGCGCCGTACTGCGCCGTCCAAGTCACCGGCGCGCTGTTCCACACCCAGGGCGGCCTGGCTATCGACGCGCAATGCCGCGTGCTGCGCGAAGACGGCGCCCCGCTGCCCAACCTGCTGGCCGCCGGCGGTGCGGCGCGCGGCGTGTCCGGCAATGCCGTGTGGGGTTACTTGTCCGGCAACGGCCTGCTCAGCGCGGTGGCCGGCGGCTTCATAGCGGCCAACACAGCCGCCCGACTTCTGCAAACCTCGACGCCAGCATGAATCTGAAACAACGCCTGACCGCAAACACCGTGCTGCTCGCCCCGGGGGTGTACGACGCGCTGTCGGCACTGATGGCACAACAGGCCGGTTTCGAGGCGCTGTACCTGTCGGGTGCCTCCATCGCCTACACGCGCCTCGCCCGCAGCGACCTGGGCCTGACCACCGCCACCGAGGTGGCCGACACGCTGGCGCGCATCACCGAACGTGTAACCACGCCGGTGATCGTGGACGCCGACACTGGGTTCGGCAACGCGCTGAACGTGCAGCGCACCGTGCGTGCTTTTGAACGGGCCGGCGCGGCCATGATCCAGCTGGAAGACCAGACTTTTCCCAAGCGCTGCGGCCACCTGGAAGGCAAGGCGGTGGTGCCCACGGCCGAGATGTGTGGCAAGCTGCGCGCCGCGCTGGACGCACGCCACAGCAGCGACACGCTGGTGCTGGCGCGCACCGACGCGCTGGCGGTGGAAGGCCTGCACGCGGCACTCGACCGTGCCGAAGCCTACCTGGCCTGTGGTGTGGACGCGCTGTTCATTGAAGCGCTGCGCACACCGGCGCAGATGCAGGCCGCCTGTGCGCGCTTCGCGGCCCGCGTGCCCCTGCTGGCCAACATGGTGGAAGGTGGGCACACACCCATCAGCAGTGCACAAGCGCTGGGCGCACAGGGCTTTCGCATCGTCATCTTCCCGGGTGGCACCGCGCGCGCCGTGGCACACACGCTGGCGGGTTATTACGCCAGCCTGCAAACACACGGCAGCACCACCCCCTGGCGTGGGCAGATGCTGGACTTCGAAGGTTTGAATGCCGTCATCGGCACGCCTGAACTGTTGGCGCTGGGCAAAAGCTTCGACGGCGCTTGACAGTGCTTGACAGCGGTTGACCGCGCTCACCGCGCCTGACCGGGGTTGACTGCGCTGACGGGCCGCCGCGCGCTGCTTACCGTGCCGCGGTGCCGTCAGCGTGCAAGGAACGCGCGCACGGGGACCAGTGAAATCGCGGGTCCTTCTTCGTGCGGCAGATGCCCCAAACTCGGCAAAGTCACCACCTGCGCACCAGCTATGGCGGCCTGGTAGTCCATGGCATTGGCAGCG
>JANNMQ010000445.1:0-9785 GCA_031398045.1 Rubrivivax sp. | reverse complement strand
ACTGTGTGCACCAGCGCCCAGGCATCGTGCACTACCTGTTCGACTATTCACCCGATATGGAATATCTGGAAATCGTCGGGCCGGCTGACTTCAAGTCGGTGGGCGCAGAACCTTGTTGTGCCGTGCCTGCGCCCACGCCCTGGAAGTGAAGCGGTGGCGCTGGCTGCGGCGCTGGCTGTGGCGCTGGCGCCGGCGTTCAGAAGTCCATGTCCAGCTCTTCGATCTCTTCGGGTTCCAGTTTGGCAGCAGCCACCCACTCTTTCATTTCGGGCATGGCCATGATGGTGCTGCAATAGGCTTGGCACGCCGGTGGCAGCACCACGTCGTAGGTCAGGAAGCGTGTGGCGACTGGCGCGTACATGGCGTCGGCCATCGAGCGCCGGGCACCAAAAAGGAAAGGGCCGCCGTACTGGGTCAGGCACTCGATCCAGATGTCGATGATGCGGTCGATGTCGGGCTGTGCACCGGCCCACACCTTGTGTTTGGGAAAGTGGCCCCTCAGGTTCATCGGCAACGAAGCGCGCAGGTTGGCAAAGCCCGAGTTCATTTCGCCGCTGACCGAACGGCAATGCGCGCGTGTGATGCGTTCAGCCGGCATCAGCCCCGCATCGGGCGCCACCTCGTTCAGGTATTGGGCAATGGCCAGCGTGTTCCAGACCTTGGCGCCGTCGTGCGTGAGGCAAGGCACGCGGATCGATGGCGCCAGCAGCAGCAGTTCCTTGCGCGCGTCGGCGTCGTCGGGCGAGACCATCACCTCTTCGAAAGGCAGCCCGGCAAAACGCGCCAGCAGCCAGCCGCGCAGCGACCAGCTTGAATAGTTTTTGCTGCTCAGCGTCAGTGTGGCCACGGCCGTTGCAGAGCCCGCTGCCTTTTTGCTGCTGCGTGTTTTTCCCGCGGCAGCGGACGTGACTGCGGCTGCTGTTTTGGGTTTGGTGCGGGTGGCGGCTGGCATGGCGGGCTCTTTCGGCACTGTTTCGAGTCTGTTGCGGCCCGGTCGACGCAATAGCTGTGCCAGGCTGGTGCGCTGGCATGGGTGCTGGCGCATTTGTTGCGTGCAGCCGTCGCAGGCACACACACCCGACGGAGCACCCATGCTGTACCAGGCTTACCAAACCCAGGCCGACCTGATGTGGCCGCTGCGCGCGGTGGCCCGGTGGGCCGCGCCCGCCTTGCTGGACCCGCAGCATTCAGCCTCGCGGGTGCCCGCCTGGCGCAAGGCGGCTGCCGTTTGCAAGGTGATGGAACTGGGCGAGGTGACCCACCGTCGCCCGCCCTGGCGCATTCACAGCGTGCCGGTGGCGGGCCAGCCGATGCCGGTGCAGGAAGAGGTGGTGCAGACGACGCCCTTCGCCACCTTGCTGCGTTTCGCCAAGCCGGGTGCAACCGCGCAGCCCAAGGTGCTGGTGGTGGCCCCCATGTCGGGCCACTTTGCCACGCTGCTGCGTGACACCGTGCAGACCTTGCTGCAAGACCACGAGGTGTGCGTGACCGACTGGCACAACGTGCGCGACGTACCGCTGGCTGCGGGCCGTTTTGGTCTGGACGAGTACACCCAGCACCTCATCGACTTCGTGGCCACGCTGGGCCCCGGCACCAGCGTCGTGGCCGTGTGCCAGCCCTGCGTGGCAGCTTTGGCGGCGGTGGCTCTGATGTCTGAAGACCAGCACCCGGCCACACCGGCCAGCCTGACGCTGATGGCCGGGCCCATCGACTGCCGCATCAGCCCTACCGCCGTCAACCTGCTGGCCACCAGCAAGCCGATTGAATGGTTCGAGCAGAACCTGATCAGCCGTGTGCCCTGGCACCACGCCGGCCGTGGGCGGCGGGTGTACCCGGGTTTTGTGCAGCTGTCGGCTTTCATCGGCATGAACAAACAGCGCCACTTCGACGCTTTCAAGTCCTACTACCAGCATGTGGTGGACGGCGAATTCAGCGCCGCCGAGGTGACGCGCACCTTTTATGAGGAATACATGGCGGTGGCGGATTTGTCAGCAGACTTCTACCTGGAAACAGTGCGCCTGGTGTTCCAGGACTGCGCATTGCCGAAAGGCGAACTGCGCATCAAGGGCCGGCTGGTGAACCCCGCTGCCATCCGCCGCACGGCCTTGGTGACCGTGGAAGGTGAACGCGACGACATCTGCGCCATCGGCCAGACGCTGGCTGCGCAAGACCTGGCCAGCAGCCTGCGCCCTTACCTGCGCACCCACTATGTGCAGCCCAATGTGGGCCACTACGGCGTGTTCAGTGGCAAGCGCTGGCAGCGCTACATCTACCCGCTGGTGCGCAACGTGATCCACCTGTCGCAGTAGGCTGGGAGCCCGCGGCCCCGTAAAGCCGGGGGGCGGGGCGCTTTCAGACCCCCGCACTGGGCGCGCGGCTCAGCCCGTTGTTGCTGTCCACCAGCACACGCAGCATGCGCATGAACTCGGCGCTTTCAGCCCGTGGCAGCGGCGCCAGGATGCGCTGCTGCGCCCGCCGCATGGCGGGCTCTACCGTCTGCAGCAGGGCAGCGCCGGCAGCGGTCAGCGTCAGCAGCCGCACCCGTTTGTCTTGCGGCGACACGTTGCGCTGCAGCAGTGCACGCGCTTCCAGCCGGTCGACCACGCCGGCCACGGTGGAGGTGTCAAGCCCGATGCGTGCGGCCAGCGTGCGCTGGTCGGTACCCGGGGCGTTGCACACGGCCTGCAAGGCGGCGTACTGAACGGGGGTCAGGCCCAGGCTGTCGGTTTCCTGCAAGAAGATGGCCACCGCAATCTGGTGCAGGCGGCGGATGTGGTGGCCGGGCAGCGATTCCAGGTCCACGGGTGCGGGGGCAGGCTTTTTGGGCATGGTGCGGTGTCTCGAGCAGGGGGATTGGATGTGGAAACAAGGGTTTGCACAAACAAGCGACAGCCACTTTATCACTACACTAACCGTCAGCATACTGATCATCAGCGTACATCAGTAAGATCGACACGGCCAGGGCCGGTTACTTGAACGCCCGCCGCCCACTGGCCTGCGCATTGAAACCCTTGCCTCACCCCACCGCCACCCCTGGAGATGCCGATGACAACCTTGCCTTCTCAAATGCCCATGCTGGTGGCCGGTGGCGGCATCGGTGGCCTGGCTGCGGCGTTGGCGCTCACGCGCCAGGGTTACACCGTCAAGGTGCTGGAACAAGCCGCCGAGCTGGGTGAAATTGGCGCCGGCATCCAGCTGGGGCCGAATGCCTTTTCAGCCTTCGACGCGTTGGGCATTGGCGAGCTGGCTCGCAGCCGCGCTGTCTACACCGACGACATGGTGATGCACGACGCGCTGGACGAATCGCTGGTGGGCCGCATACCCACCGGCGCCGCCTTTCGCCAACGGTTTGGCAACCCCTATGCCGTCATTCACCGTGCCGACGTGCACGGCTCTTTGCTGGAAGGTGCACTGGCCACCGGCCGTGTGGAGCTGGCCACGTCCACCGCCGTGCAGCGGGTTGAACAAGATGCCGACGGCGTGACCGTGTTTGACGCCAAGGGTGGCCAGCACCGGGGCCGGGCGCTTATCGGCGCCGACGGTGTGAAGTCGGCCGTGCGGCGCCAGTATGTGGGCGACGACGCACGCGTGTCGGGCCATGTGGTGTACCGCGCGGTGGTCGACAAAGCCGACTTTCCGGCCGACCTGCGCTGGAACGCCGCCGCCATCTGGGTGGGGCCCAACTGCCACCTGGTGCACTACCCGCTGCGCGGTGGTGAACAGTACAACGTGGTGGTGACGTTTCACAGCCGGCAGGCTGAAGAATGGAGTGTGCGTGAAGGCAGCCGTGAAGAAGTGCAGAGCTACTTTGAAGGCATCTGCCCGCGCGCGCGCCAGCTCATCGACCTGCCCAAAAGCTGGAAGCGCTGGGCCACCGCCGACCGCGACCCGATTGCGCAATGGACGTTCGGCCCCGTCACGCTGCTGGGCGACGCCGCCCACCCCACGTTGCAGTACCTGGCACAAGGGGCCTGCATGGCGATGGAAGACGCCGTTACCTTGGGCGAAGCGCTGCGTGTGCACAGCGGCCAAAGTGGCCCTATCGACAAAGCCTTTGCGCTTTACCAGCGTTCACGGGTGGCGCGCACGGCGCGCATCGTGCTCTCAGCGCGCGAGATGGGCCGCATCTTCCACGCCAAAGGCGTTGAGCGCCTGGTGCGCAATGGCCTGTGGCAAGGCCGCACGCCAGAACGCTTTTATGACGCCATGGAATGGCTGTACGGCTGGACGGTAGACAACTGCCTGGCTGCCTGATCCTGCGCCCGAACCTGGCGGGGGAGGCTTGACAATGCAGCATGCAACCCTCACCCCACCCACCTGCCGGCGACAGCTTCGCCACCCTGCCGCTGCCGCCCCATGTGCGCGCCAACTTGGCGCAGCTGGGTTACACCGCGATGACGCCGATCCAGGCCGCCAGCCTGCCGCTGGCGCTGGCAGGCATGGACTTGATCGCCCAGGCGCGCACCGGCAGCGGCAAGACGGCGGCCTTTGCGCTGGCGCTGTTGGCCAATCTGAACACACGCCGCTTTGCCGTGCAGTCGCTGGTGCTGTGCCCGACGCGTGAACTGGCCGAGCAGGTGACACAAGAGCTGCGCCGCCTGGCCGCCGCTGAAGACAACATCAAGGTGCTGACGCTGTGTGGCGGCGCGCCGCTGCGCAACCAACTGGCCAGCCTGGAACATGGCGCGCATGTGGTGGTGGGCACACCCGGCCGCATCCTGGACCACCTGGAACGCGGCAGCCTGCAGCTGGACGCGTTGAATACTTTGGTGCTGGACGAAGCCGACCGCATGCTGGACATGGGTTTTTTCGACGACATCAGCACGGTGGCCAAGCAGTGCCCGAAACAGCGCCAGACGCTGCTGTTTTCAGCCACCTACCCCGAAGGCATCAGCAAACTGGCGGCCGCTTTCATGCAAAACCCGCAGACCGTGATGCTGGCCGAAGCGCCTGCGGCCACGCAGATCAAACAGCTGTTTTTTGAGGTCACCGAAAACCAGCGCCTGCACACCGTGGGCCTGCTGCTGAACCACTACCGGCCGGTCAGCACCTTGGCTTTTTGCAACACCAAGGCGCAGTGCCGTGACCTCGTGGAAGTGCTGCGCGGCGAAGGTTTTGTGGCGCTGGAACTGCACGGCGACCTGGAACAGCGCGACCGCGACCAGGTACTGGTTCAGTTCTCGAACCGCAGCGCCAGTGTGCTGGTGGCCACCGACATTGCAGCACGTGGCCTGGACATCGCGCAGCTGGAAGCGGTGATCAACGTGGATGTGTCGCCCGATCCGGCCACGCACACCCACCGCATTGGCCGCACCGGGCGCATGGCGCTGGATGCAGGCGCGGACGATGCCAGCGGCTGGGCTTTTACGCTGGCCAGCCTGGATGAGATGGGCGCGGTGGGCCGCATTGAACACAGCCAGGGTTTGCAGCTGGTGTGGCAGCCGGTCAGCAGCCTGACGCCCACCGGCAACGCAGCGCTGCGCCCGCCGATGGCGACGTTGCAGATTCTGGGCGGCCGCAAAGAAAAAATCCGCGCTGGCGACGTGCTGGGTGCACTCACCAAAGACCTGGGTTATGCCGCTGCACAGGTCGGCAAGATCAACGTCAACGACTTTTCCACCTATGTCGCGGTGGCCGCCGATGTGGCCCAGCAGGCCGAGCAGCAACTCAACGCCGGTCGCATCAAGGGCAAAAGCGTGAAGGTGCGCTTGCTGCAGGGCTGACGTGCATGACGAGCGGTAACGCGCAGCACCACAGAAGCGTTGCCACGCAACGCGGGCTCAGGTCGCCACCGCCTGCCGCACCGCACGCGCCCAGCCGTCCATCAGCGCTTGCGCCTGCGCGGCTGGCAGGCTGGGCTGGAAAACCCGTTCCACTTGCCACTGCGCCGCCAGTTCGTCCAGGCCCTTGTAAACGCCGGTCGCCAGGCCGGCCAGGTAAGCCGCACCCAGCGCGGTGGTTTCGGTGACCACCGGCCGCACCACCGGTATGCCCAGCAAGTCGGCCTGAAACTGCATCAGCAGGTTGTTCACGCAGGCGCCGCCGTCCACCCGCAGCTCGGCCACCGGGGCACCACCGGCGGCCACCGCGTCGCGGCTCATGGCCTGCAGCAGCGCGGTGCTTTGGTAGGCGATGCTTTCCAGCGCGGCGCGTGCAATGTGCGCCAGCGTGGTGCCGCGGGTCAGCCCCGTCAGCGTGCCGCGCGCGTTGGCGTTCCAGTAAGGCGCACCCAGGCCGGTAAAGGCCGGCACCAACATCACACCACCGGCGTCGGGCACGCTTTCAGCCAGGGCCTGCACCTCGGCACTGGTTTTGATGGCGTTCAGGCCGTCGCGCAGCCACTGCACCACCGCGCCGCCGATGAACACACTGCCTTCCAGTGCGTACTGCATGTGCCGGGTAGGCTGCGCGGCCGCCGTGGTGATAAGGCCGTTTTCACTGGTGCGAAATTTGTCGCCGGTGTGCATCAGCATGAAGCAGCCGGTGCCATAGGTGTTTTTGGCCAGGCCGGCCTTGAAACAGGCCTGGCCAAAAAGTGCACTTTGCTGGTCACCGGCCATGCCAGCCACCGGCACCGAATCCCCCAGCAGCGCCGCATCGGTGTGGCCAAACACATGGCTGCTGGGATGCACTTCGGGCAGCAGGCTGTCGGGCACCTGCAGCAGCTTCAGCAGTTCGTGGTCCCAGACGTTGTGGCGGATGTCAAACAGCATCGTGCGCGCCGCGTTGCTGACATCGGTGGCGTGCACATGGCCGCCAGTCAGCTGGCAGAGCAGCCAACTGTCGATGGTGCCGAAGGCCAGTTCACCTCTTGCGGCGGCGATGTGCGCGCCGCTGACGTGGTCCAGGATCCAGCGGATCTTGGTGGCCGAAAAATACGCGTCCAACACCAAGCCGGTGCTGTTTCGTATTTGTTCGGCGTGGCCTTGTTCGCGCAGCTGCGCACACAGCGGCTCGCCCCTGCGGTCTTGCCAGACGATGGCGTTGTAAATCGGCTGGCCGGTGCGGCGGTTCCACACCACGGTGGTTTCGCGCTGGTTGGTGATGCCGATGGCCTTCAGCTGCTGCGCTGTGATGCCGGCTTTGGCCAGCGCTTCCTGCGCCGTCGCCAGCTGCGATTGCCAGATTTCCCAAGGGTCGTGTTCGACCCAGCCGGGCTGCGGAAAAATTTGACGAAATTCGCGTTGTGCCATAGCCACGATGTGCCCGCTGGCGTTGAACACGATGCTGCGTGAACTGCTGGTGCCCTGGTCAAGGGCCAAGATGAAGCTCATGGTACTTTTCCCGACGTGCTGGCTTGTGGCGTCAAATTGGTTGGCCGGCTGTGTGTGATGTTGGTTTGAGGCTGCAGCACGCCAGCGGTGCCCGCAATCACGCAGGCTACCCCGGCTTCGGCCAACAAGGTGTTGAACGCGGTCGGCGGCGCGCTGTCGGTGAACAGGCTGTCCACCTGGTCCAGCCGGCCCACTTCCACCATCGCGGCGCGGTGAAATTTGCTGTGGTCGGCGGCCAACCACACCTGGCGGCTGGCGCGAATGATGGCCTGCGCCACTTTCACCTCGCGGTAGTCGAAGTCGCGCAGGGTGCCGTCGGCTTCGATGCCCGAGATGCCGATGAGGCCGATGTCCACCCTGAACTGGCTGATGAATTCCACCGCAGCTTCGCCGATGATGGCGCGGTCGCGGCTGCGCACCAGGCCGCCGGTCACGATCACTTCGCAGTCGGGGTTGTCGCTCAAGATGGCGGCCACGTTCAGGTTGTTCGTGATGACACGCAGGCCCTGGTGGCCCAGCAGCTCGCGCGCCACTGCTTCGGTGGTGGTGCCGATGTTGATGAACAGGCTGCAGCCGGCGGGCACGCGCTGGGCCACAGCAAGCGCAATGCGGCGTTTGGCAGCGTCGTGCAGCGCTTGGCGGGCCCTGTAGTTGATGTTCTCTGTGGTGCTGGCAGGCAGCCGCACACCACCGTGGAAGCGCGCCAACAGCCCCGCTTCGGCCAGCAGCTTGACGTCGCGGCGCACGGTTTGCAAGGTCACGCCAAAACGTTCGGCCAGCGCTTCCACCGTGGTTGCGCCGAGTTCGCGCACGGTGCCCAAGACGCCGGCCTGGCGCGGGTTCGGAATCAAGTCGCTCACGGTGGCATTTGCGGGTCGGGGGTGCCAACAGCGTACGCGATTGGCAGCCGTGTGCACTCAGGGATAGCGGGCTTGCGCATCGCCTTCAAAGTGGTTACAAACGAATTAAACCGAACGCAAACGAACCAAAGAGAAAGCCTCTGACCGTCGGCACTGGCCTGTTCACCCGTCATCCCCATGGACCTCAGTTCACCACCCCATAGCAACCCAACAACCAGCGTTTGTGACGTTCTGGTGGTGGGTGGTGGCATCAACGGTGCCGGCATCGCACGCGACCTGGCCGGGCGCGGTTTGTCGGTGCTGCTGTGTGAACAAGACGACCTGGCGCGCCACACCTCGTCGTCCAGCACCAAGCTCATCCACGGTGGTTTGCGCTACCTGGAGCACTACGAATTTGGCCTCGTGCGCAAGGCGCTGGCCGAGCGCGAACGCCTGCTCAAGAGCGCGCCGCACATCATGTGGCCGCTGCGTTTTGTGATGCCGCACGACGCGTCCATGCGGCCGGTGTGGATGGTGCGCGTCGGCCTGTTTTTATACGATCACCTGGCGCGTCGCGAATGGCTGCCCAGCAGCACCACCGTGAACCTGCGCAGCCACCGCGCGGGCGCGGTTTTGAAGCCGCAATACAGCAAAGCTTTTGTCTACAGCGACGGCTGGGTAGACGACGCGCGCCTGGTGGTGCTGAACGCGCTGGACGCTGCCGCACGCGGCGCGGCCATCCACACCCGCACCCGCTGCGCCAGCGCCACGCGTGGCGCGCAGGGCTGGACGGCACGTCTGCAGCCGTTGGCAGGTGTTGCTTTCGATGTCAGCGCACGGGCTCTTGTCAATGCGACCGGCCCCTGGACGGGTGAGTTCCTGCGCCACAAAGCAAGCCTTCCGAGTGCACATTCGCTGCGGCTGGTGAAGGGCAGCCACATCGTGGTCAAAAAACTGTTTGATCACGACCATGCCTACATCTTTCAGAACCCCGACAAACGCATCATCTTCGCCATTCCCTACGAGGGCGAATTCACGCTCATCGGCACCACCGATGTGGAAATCAAAGCGGTGCCCGAGTTGGCTCACATCGATGATGATGAGACCGCTTACCTGTGCCAGCAGGTCAGCCGTTATTTCGCGCGGCCTGTTTTGCCGGCCGACGTGGTGTGGGCTTATGCTGGCGTGCGCCCGTTGCTGGACGACGCGGCGGGCGACGCTTCGGCGGTGACACGCGACTACCTGCTGGAATTTGACAACACGCTGCCAAGCAACGGCCACGGCGGCGCTGCGGCGGCGCCGTTGTTGACGGTGTGGGGCGGCAAGATCACCACCTTTCGCAAGCTGGCCGAAGAAGCGGCCGACGCGCTGGTGCAGCGGCTGGGCCGCGGCGGCCAGGCCTGGACGGCCCAAGCGTTGTTCCCTGGGGCTGACCTGTCGGCTTGGATCGGCCCACCGCAGCAGCCCGACACCGACATGGCACGCTTCATTGACGAGCTGGCGCGGCGCCACCCCACGCTGCCGCTTCCCTTGTTGCAACGCTGGGCGCGCTGTTATGGCGGCTTGGTGGGCGCATTGCTGCACAGCCCTGATTGGGGTGCCGAGGTGGCCCCTGGCCTGTTTGAGGTGGAACTGCACCACCTGCACCAGCAAGAGTGGGCACGCTCTGCCG
>JANNMQ010000419.1:0-3655 GCA_031398045.1 Rubrivivax sp. | reverse complement strand
GATCAACGACCAGGCGCCCGCGGCCTACCGCGGCCTCGACCGTTTTGTGGCACGCAAAAAGGTGGTGGCCGACCTCGATGCGCTGGGCCTGCTGGTGGAAACCAAAAAACACCGCCTGACCGTGCCGCGCTGTGCACGCACCGGCCAGGTGGTGGAGCCGATGCTCACCGACCAGTGGTTCGTGGCAGTCAACAAGGCCAGCACGGGTGTGGATGGCAAACCGGGTGTGAGCATTGCCGAAAAGGCGCGCACGGCCGTCAGCAGCGGCCAGGTGCGTTTTGTGCCCGAACAATGGGTCAACACCTACAACCACTGGATGGACAACCTGCAGGACTGGTGCATCAGCCGCCAGCTGTGGTGGGGCCACCAGATACCGGCCTGGTACGGCACGGCTGGTGAGCTGTTTGTGGCACGCAGCGAGGACGAAGCGCGCCAGCGTGCCAGCGCGGCTGGTTATGCCGGGCCGCTGACGCGCGACGAAGACGTGCTCGACACCTGGTACTCGTCGGCACTGGTGCCTTTTTCCACCTTGGGCTGGCCCGACAACACCGGCCGCAGCGCATTGGAACAACAGCTGTTTTTGCCCAGCACGGTGCTGGTAACGGGCTTCGACATCATCTTCTTCTGGGTCGCCCGGATGATCATGATGACCACCCACTTCACCGGCAAAGTTCCCTTCAAAGATGTGTACATCCACGGCCTGGTGCGCGACGCACAAGGCCACAAGATGAGCAAGAGCGAAGGCAATGTGCTCGACCCCGTGGACCTGATCGATGGCATTGAGCTGGCACCGTTGCTGGACAAGCGCTCAGCAGGTCTGCGCAAGCCCGAAACGGCACCGCGGGTGCGCAAGCAGACTGAAAAGGAGTTTCCGCAGGGCATACCGGCCTTCGGTGCCGATGCGCTGCGTTTCACGATGGCCAGCTACGCCACGCTGGGCCGCAACATCAACTTCGACAGCAAACGCTGCGAGGGCTACCGCAACTTCTGCAACAAGCTGTGGAACGCCACCAAGTTTGTGCTGATGAACTGCGAAGGCAAGGATTGCGGGCTCAAGGAACACAGCAAGGCCGACTGCGCAGCGGCGGTACTGGACGCCAGCGGCGCGGTGGCAAAGCCGGCCGGACCGTTCCACGGCTATCTGTCGTATTCACTTGCCGACCGCTGGATCACCGGTGAACTGCAGCGCGTGGAAGCGGCCGCAGCGCAAGGTTTTGCCGACTACCGGCTGGATAACGTCGCAAACGCGATCTACGCTTTTGTGTGGGACGAGTACTGCGACTGGTACCTTGAAATTGCCAAGGTGCAACTGGCCACCGGCAGCGAAGCGCAGCAGCGCGCCACCCGACGCACGCTGATCCGCACGCTGGAAACCGTGCTGCGCTTGATGCACCCCATCGCACCCTTCATCACCGCAGAGTTGTGGGACAGTGTGGCGCCGGTGGCGGGCAGGAAGCCTGCCGCTGCACCCGATAGCCGCAACGACGGCAGCAACGACAACAGCAACGACAACAGCAAGACCAGCATCGTGCACGCTGCCTACCCGCAGGCGCAATTGGAAAAGATTGACCCCGCCGCTGATGCCTGGGTGGCGCGGCTGAAGGCGGTGGCCGCTGAGGTTCGCCGTTTGCGCAGTGAGATGGGCCTGCCACCGGGCGAGCGCGTACCGCTGTTGACGCTGGGTGAAGCCGGCTTCTTGGCCTCGGCAGCCCCCGTGCTGCAGGCGCTGGCCCGCCTGGCTGAAGTTCGCCCGCTGGCCGATGAAGCCGTGTTCGTCGCGGCGACTCAGAACGCACCCGTGGCCGTGTCAGGCAGCTTGCGGCTGGCGCTGTTTGTTCAGGTGGACGTGGCTGCTGAACAAACAAGGCTGGACAAGGAAATGGCGCGCCTGCAGGCTGAGATTGACAAAGCGCAAACCAAGCTGGGCAACGACAGTTTTGTCGCTCGGGCGCCTGCAGCTGTGGTGGAACAAGAACGCGGCCGTGTGGCCGACTTCAAGCAGAACCTGGCGCGCCTGCAGGATCAGCGCTCGAGGTTGGTCGCCCAGGATTAGGCGCCTGAGCCGGCGCTGCCACCGGGGTGGTAGCCGCAGCAACCGGAACAACCGGCGTGGCTGAGGCGGGGGCTGCGGTGACGGGAGTGCTCATCAGCATTTCGTCGATGCGCTGTGCCACCGCCCAGGCCCCACGCAATCGTGACCCCTGGGTGATGCCGCTGACGCGCGGCGTCACCTGCAGTGTGGCCACGCGGTGCAGCGGGCGGTCGGGGTCCAGCACGCCCGGCTCCAGACTGTCCATCCACGCGGCGGCCAAGGGTCCTTGCGTCAGCGCCTGGGCCAGCGCCTGTTCGTCAAACAGATTGGAGTGCGCCAGGCTGACCAGCACCTGGTTGAGCTTGGCGCCCTGGAACAGGCGGTCGCCAAACAAGCCCCGGTAGCGCGAAAAGAAGGCCAGCAACACGGCCACGCCGTCACTGCGCGCCATCAACTCACGCAGCCCCACGGCCTCGATGCCATGCCGGGACCACAAGGCGTCGCTGATGTGCACACTGGGGTCGTAGCCCAGCACACGCGCGCCAAAGGCCGTCAGCAGCTTGGCCAAGGGTTGCACGGCCGGTGTCATGCCCACCAGGCCCACGGTGCAGGTGCCCAACTCGCGACCCACCAGCAAACCTTCGGCGTTGACGATGGGCACGCGGCGCAACATGGCCAGCAATGCGCTGATCACAAATTCGGCTTCCGCAGCCGCACTGGCCGAAGCCGGCCGCACCACTTCGATGCCACTGCGTGCACAAGCTTCCAGGTCGATGTTTTCGGTGCCCACCGCCAGGCGCGCCACCAGCCGCAAGCGCGACGCCTTTTTCAAGAGTGCCGCGTCCAGGCCGGTGCTGGGCGGAATGACCACAGCGCGCGTCAAAGTCAGCGCGCTGGCAAATGCTGCAGCGTCCTGCGCCAGTTCGGGTGCGAAATGCACGGAATGCCGGGACTCCAGCCATTGCAGCACGTCGGCATCCAGCGTCTCGACGACGAGTACATCCATTGTTCAGGCGAGAGCTGGGAAGTTGTGCATGCAGCGAGCATATTGCAGCCCATGCGGGCCGTTGCGCTCAAGTCTGCATGACACAATCTTGAGTAACTACTCAATGCTAGGTTTGTCTATGCCCATTCAAAAGGCAATTTTCCCGGTAGCTGGCCTTGGCACTCGCTTTCTGCCGGCTACAAAAGCACAACCGAAAGAAATGTTACCGGTGGTGGACAAGCCGCTGATCCAGTACGCCGTGGAAGAGGCTTACGCCGCCGGCGTGCGCGAGATGATATTTGTCACGGGCCGCCACAAGCGCCCGATCGAAGACCACTTCGACATGACCTATGAGTTGGAAGTGGCGCTGGAAAAAGCCCACAAAGACGAACTGCTGCACGTGGTGCGCAGCGTCAAGCCCGACGACATGGAGTGCATTTATGTGCGGCAGGCGCAAGCGCTGGGCTTGGGCCACGCGGTGTTGTGTGGGCAGCGCCTGGTGGGCAATCAACCCTTTGCGGTGTTGTTGGCCGACGACCTGATGGTGGGGTCCACGCCCGTGCTCAAACAAATGGTTGAACAATTTGCCGAGTGGCGGGCCTCGATCATTGCAGTTCAGGAAGTGCCCAGGGAAAACA
>JANNMQ010000388.1:0-4014 GCA_031398045.1 Rubrivivax sp. | reverse complement strand
CCACTTGCGGCCGGTGGACGGCCAGAGCGGCGTGCCGGTGAACTTTGCGCAGCGTCCCATCTGGCTGCTGCGGGGTGTTGACCGCAGCGGGCGCAACGACTTCAGCGTGGGCCACACCCGTTGAGGACGCTGGCCACGACGGCTGAAGCGCCCACCCACTGGGGCGCTGTGGCGGCGGCCACGGCGGCCGGGTTTGCCATCGCGCTGAATGTCGGCAAGGTGCCGGTGGCCCTGCCGCTGCTGCGCAGCGAACTGGGCCTCAGCCTGGTGCAGGCCGGCTGGGTGTCGTCGATGCTCACCACGGTGGCGGTATTTTTTGCCGCCGCTGTGGGTATGTGGGTGGGCCGGCTGGGTGCCCTGCGCATGGTGCTGGTGGGCTTGCTGGTGTGTGGCGCCGCGTCGTTGCTGGCGGCGGCCAGCCAAGGCTTTTTAATGCTGATATTGACGCGGCTGCTGGAAGGGGTGGGGTTCATGGTGGTGGCGGTGTCTTGCCCGGCCCTGATCACCGCGGCTGCTGGCCCCGGCCAGCGGCGGTTTGCGCTGGGCCTGTGGAGCAGCTACATGCCCGCCGGCGCCAGCCTGGCCATGGCCTGCGCACCGTGGCTGTTGCCACGCGCCGGCTGGCGCGGCCTGTGGGTGCTGACCGCGGCGGCGCTGTGGCTGGCCGCTGCAGCGCTGTGGCTGCAGCGCCGGCACTTCGGCGGCCCGGTGTCCACCGGCATGCCGCGTTCTGGCTCATTCCTGGGCCCGGTGAAAGAAGCACTGGCCCGCCCGCTGCCCTGGCTGTTGGCACTGGCTTTTGGCGTCTGGGCGACGCAGCACTTTGCGCTCATCGTCTGGCTGCCCACCTATCTGCAGGAACAACGCGGCCTGGGCGCGGCACCGGTGGCGCTGCTTACCAGTGCCATGCTGGTGGCCTGTGTGCCCGGCAACCTGCTGGGCGGCGCGCTGGTGCAGCGCGGCTGGCCGCGGGGCTTGCTGGTGGCCGCGGCGCAACTGTGCACCGGTCTGGGTGCCTGGGCCTACAGCACCGAAACCTTGCCCGATGGTCTGCGTTACGCGGCCTGTGTGCTGGTCTCATTCGCAGGGGGCTTGATACCGGCGGCGGTGATGGCGTCTTCCAGCGTGTTGGCGCGCTCGCCGCAACAGGTCGGCACCCTGCAGGGCCTGTACACGCAGGGCGCGCAGCTGGGCCAGTTTGTAGGCACGCCGCTGATCGCAGCCACCGTGGCCGCCAGTGGTCACTGGAGCAGCGCACTGTGGGTCACCGGGCCGGCAGCGCTGATCGGCATCGCGCTGGGGCTGATGGCACACCGGCTGGAACAGCCCGCGGCGCCCCAACCGGCGGCGCGGGGCTGAAGGCAGCGCAGGGTCAGCAAGCGATGATGGGGTTGCCCACCCGGCCACGGCGCTATCGGCCGAGATAGGCCGAGATAGGCCGAGATCGACCTGGATCGGAAGCTGAACGATGATGCAAGGATGCTTGCCGACCTCGTCCTCATCGTGCATGCGGCCTTTGTGCTCTTTGTCGTCGGCGGCCTGCTGGCGATCTGGATCGGCGCTGCAGCGAAGCGCCGGTGGTGCCTGAACCCGTGGTTCCGCGGCTTGCACGTGGCCGCCATCGGCTTCGTGGTCGCCGAGTCTCTGCTCGGCTACGCCTGTCCGCTCACGGTCTGGGAGGACACGCTACGGGGTGCCAACCCCGGCACCGGCTTCATCCAGCGCTGGGTGGGCACGTGGCTGTACTGGGACGCGCCCGGCTGGGTATTCAGCGCGCTGTACGGGGCGTTTGGCGCCTTGGTCGCCTGGACCTGGGTGCGTGTGCCCCCGCGCCACATTCGGCCGCCGCGTGACGGCCAGACTTGAGAGGGCGCACGCCACTCGCTGACGGTCGGCACGCTGCGCTGCGACAAAAAGCCACTGCCGCTTGACTTGTCACTTACTGGTGACTCAAAATGTCACCAGCAAGTGACCCAGGAGTTTTTATGGAACGAAGAGCTTTTGTACGGTTGGTGGGTGGTGGTGTGGTGTTGGCTGCGGGTGCAGGTGCCGGACTGGGCGGCTGCAGCGCCGAGATGCCCGCCGCAGCCGTGCAGGCCTGGGCCGAAGCCGGCCGCCCCAGCGATGTGCGGCGCTGGATCCTCAGCCACGCCATCCTGGCGCCGCACTCGCACAACCTGCAGTCCTGGCTGGTCGACCTGTCCACGCCCGACGAGATCATGCTGCGCTGCGATCTCACGCGGTTGCTGCCCGAGACCGATCCGTTCTCACGCCAGATCATGATGAGCCAAGGCACCTTCATCGAGTTGGCCGCCATCGCCGCACGCGAACGCGGCCTGCGCGCCGAAGTGACCTTGTTCCCGCAAGGAGCGTTCTCACCGCAACGGCTGGACGAGCGCCCGGTGGCGCGCATCCGCCTGGTGCCCGATGCAGCGCTGGCCAAAGACCCGCTGTTCGCGCAGATCGTGCGCAGGCGCACCAACCGCAGCCTTTACGAAGCTGCCAAGCCGGTGCCGGCCACGGCCTGGCAGGCCATGGCTGCCGCCGTGGTGCCGTATCCGGTGCGCTTCGGCCACGCCGATGGCGGGGCCGCGAACGACCTGCGCACCCACCGCGAAATCGCGAACGAGGCCTGGCGCATCGAGTTGCAGACACCACGCACTTTTCTGGAGTCGCTCAAGGTCATGCGGGTTGGCGCGGCCGAGGTGGCCCAGCATCGCGACGGCCTGAGCTTGCTCGACCCGAAGGTCGTGGCCTTGTCCAAATTGGGCCTGTTCGACCGCAGCAAGGCGCCGGCGGCCGACAGTTTTGCCATCACGGGCGAGATCAAGGACTTCGCAGCCAAGATGGCCTCGACGCCGGCCTTCCTGTGGCTGGTCAGCGAGGGCAACTCGCGCAGCACGCAAGTGCAGGCCGGTCGTGCCTACGCCCGCGTGCAACTGGCCGCCACGGCCCAGGGGGTGGTGATGCAGCCGCTGCAGCAGGCGCTGCAGGAATACCCCGAACAGGCTCGGCTCTACGCAGCCATCCATCAGCTGCTGCAGGCTGCACAACCGGCCCACACGGTGCAGATGTGGGCGCGTGTGGGTTTTGCACCCGACGTGGGCCCAGCCCCACGGCGCGGGCTGGATGCCCACATCGTGCGCAGCTGATGGCCACGCGCAACCGCGCGGGCACCGAGGAGCGCATCCTCGGTGCGGTTGGCGAGGTCTTGGCGCGTGACGGATTTGCCGCGCTGGGCATCAACAGCATCGCCAAGCAGGCCGGCGTCGACAAGGTGCTGATTTACCGCTACTTCGGCGGCCTGCCCGAGTTGCTGCAAACCTGGGGCGCGAGCGGCCGTTTCTGGCCACGCGTGCAAGACCTGCTGGGCAGCCAGCCGCAAGCGCTGATGGCGCTGCCGGTGGCACAACGCTACACACGCTTTTTCGAACACTTCATTGACGACCTGCGGGCCCGGCCGCTGACGCTGGAGATCTTGGCCGCCGAGTTGAATCAACACAACGAGCTCAGCGCGATTCTGGAAACCGAACGCGAGGCCTGGGGCGCCGAGGCCACGCGCGTGTTGGGCGGCGCGACGTTGCAAGCCACACCGGCGATGCGGGGCTTGACACTGCTGCTGGTGGCTGGCGTGCAGTACCTGTTGCTGCGCGCCAGACACACACGCGTTTTTGGTGGCATCGACATCCAGGCCGACGCAGGCTGGCACGAACTGAAGGCCGCCATCCGCGTGCTGGCGCTGCAGCTGTTGGAGCCCGCAGCCAGCGACCGACCAAAGCCGAAACCCCGTCCTTAGCCCCTGTCACGCGGCGCAGCGCAGCGCGGCTGACCGTGGCGCCGGGACCACAAGACCGGGCAATTGCTCGCCTCAGTTGCGACGAACGCCTCGCCGCAACCCAACCAGTTCGGCAGGGACCAGCCAGCCCGATTGGTTATTTGATCGAAAATGACTGTTCACGCTGCACCGCGCAGCTACCGCACTGCAGGCCAGGTTCGAAGCCAGCGTCGTGCCGC
>JANNMQ010000381.1:0-2631 GCA_031398045.1 Rubrivivax sp. | reverse complement strand
GTACAGGCTGCTGTCGGCCCTGCACAGTTCACCGGCCATGGTCAACTGCTGCGGCGTGCTGGTGGGCGCAAAACGCACCGTCACGGCATAACTGTTGCGGCCCTGGCCGTGCCAGCGCTGGATGAGGTCGATGCAGTCGCGTTCGGCCTGCGCCACGGTGTCTAGCAGGGCAGGGGGCGCGTTGCGGTCCATCAGCACCTTGCCACTGATGATGCGCATGCCGCGCAACGAGGCCTGCGCAAACAACACATCGGCCGACAACTTGTGCACCGTGGGGAACACCACCGCAGCCGTGGTGCCATGGGCCAACAGTTCGTCCAGAAAGTGTGCGGTGCCGGCGCTGGCCACTGCAGGGTCTGCCCAGGTGGTTTCGGCCGGGAAGGTGTAAGTGTTCAGCCAGTCCAGCAGCTCGGTGCCGTAGCTGGCCATAACGCCCACCTGCGGGCTGTGCACATGGGTGTCTATGAAGCCGGGCAGCAGCAGGCGGCCCCGGTGGTCGTGGCGTTCAACGCCAGGCCCGGGGTCTTCGGTTTGAATGGCGGCGATGCGGCCGTCATCGCCCACCAGCAGCCAGTGGTTCGGGCGCCAGCGCACGGCACTGTCTTCCAGGGCGCCCCAGGCCGGGGCCGCGGTGAAGTCCAGCAGGTCGGCGCGGATGGCTTTCATGGCTTGATGCGGTTCGCAGCTTTCATGCCGCTTTTCATGCCACTTGCTGCGTGGTGCCGGGGCCCAGGCCCGCAGCAACGGCCCGCACCTGGTCGCGAAACCAGCGCATGCTGGGTGCGGCATGGGTCAATTCATGCCACAGCTGGTAGTAGTTCAGCGGCGGGAAAACCACCGGGCAGCGCACGATTTTCACCGGCAGGGTGCCCACATATCGGCTGCAGAACAGGCGCCCGGTGGTCAGTACCAGCAGGCTGTCGGCCACCATCAGCGGTATCAGGCTGAAGTGCGAAGCACGCACCACGATGCGGCGCTGCACCCCGTTGTTGTGCAGGTGTTCATCAATCACGCCCAAAGCACCTGGGCTCATGGGCATGGGCGCCACATGTTCGTTGTCCAGGTACTTCTGCACCGTCCAGTGTCCTTTGCCAGCTTGGCGCGGCCCGGGGTGTTGTTCGGCCACCAGGCACACCACCTCATCGGTCAACAGCCGGCCCAGGTGCAGTTCTTCGGGTGGGCGCAGCCAGTTGCCGATGACGAGGTCGACGTCGCCGGCAGCCAGGTGGCGGCGGTAGTCGTAGTCTTGCGTCAATGGCATCAGCTCCAGCCGCACACCCGGTGCCACACGTTTGATGTGGGTCACCAGGCGGGGCAGGAAAAAGGGGTCGAGGTAGTCGCTGGCGGCCACACGAAACAAGGCTTCTGTGGTGGACGCTTCAAAAGGTGCAGCGCGCAGCACGCGTCCGTGGCGGCTGAATAACCGTTCGGCGTCTTGCAGCATGCGCGCGGCCGGTTCCAGCAATTGCAGCGCCGTGGGTGTGGGCTGCATCTGCTGGCCTGCACGCACCAGCAAAGGGTCGCCCGTCAATGCGCGAAGGCGCTTGAGCTGGGCGCTGACCGCAGGCTGGGTGCTGGCCAGCTTGATGGCGGCGCGGGAGACGCTGCGTTCGTGGATCACGGTGTGCAAGACCCGGATGAGATAGAGGTCTATCGTGTCGAAGCGGGGGCGGCTGGCCATACTTGGCATCCTATAACCGCTATGTAAGCTTGCATATTCTTGCAGGCACGAACCTCGCTACCTTTCGGGTAAGTCCCAGTCCTTGCGCAGCTGAAGACACCACTGTATGAACACCCGCATGAATACCCGCATGAACACTCCTAACTTCGTTCACCCCGTTCACCCCGTTCACCCCGTCCGACCCGTGCGCTTCTATCACCGCGGCGTGATCACTGAAGTGAACCCTGCCCACCACACCCGTACGGTGCTGGAATGGCTGCGTGAAGACGCACGTTGCACCGGCACCAAGGAAGGCTGCGCCGAAGGCGACTGTGGCGCCTGCACCGTGGTGATGGGTGAACTGGGGGAAGACGGTGGACTGCACCTGAAGCCGGTGAACGCCTGCATTCAGTTTGTGCCCACGCTGGATGGCAAGGCGCTGTTCACGGTGGAAGATTTGCAGGGCGCTGCAGGCGCCACCGGTGTTTTGCACCCGGTGCAGCAAAGCATGGTGGCCTGCGGCGGTTCGCAATGCGGCTTTTGCACCCCCGGGTTTGTGATGAGTCTGTGGGCCTGTTACCAGCGGCACCAGCTTGCCGGCACGGTGCCCACACGCCAGCAGTTGGCTGACGACCTGTCGGGCAACCTGTGTCGCTGCACCGGCTACCGGCCCATCCTGGACGCCGGGCAGCAGATGTTCCAGGCGCCGGCCGTGCCGCTGGCGCGTGAACCGGTGCTGCAGGCGCTGCGCGGCCTGGCCACGGCCCCCGCACTGCACACACACAGTGGCTTTCACGCGCCGCGCACGGTGGATGAGTTTGCGGCGCTGCGTGTGGCGCTGCCGGATGCCCGCATTCTGGCCGGCAGCACCGACATGGGCCTGTGGGTCACCAAGCAGTTTCGCGACCTGCCAGCTCTCATCAGCATCAACGAAGTGGCTGCACTGAAGTCCGTCACCGTGGATGGCAGCA
>JANNMQ010000361.1:0-3690 GCA_031398045.1 Rubrivivax sp. | reverse complement strand
CCGTGCTCCAGCGTTTGTGTCAACGCGTCGCGCAGGCACGCCATGTCGGTGGCACCGGTCCAGAACCAGTCGGGCAGGACTTGCTGCGCATCGAGCGCGTTAAGTTCCAGGTAAGCCGGCATCTGGGTCCAGTAGACACCGCGCACGTACTCGCGCCAGCCCAGGATCTGCCGAACGAAGCCTTCAACGCCAGCCAGTGGCGCGTGCCCACTGCGGTACGCCGCAACCGCCGCTGCCACCACTTCGCGCGGGTTCAGCAGTTTCAGGTTGAGCGCGGCCGACAGGTGCGCGTGGTACAGCCAGGGGTCGCCCGGCCACATCGCGTCTTGATAACGACCAAACAGCGGCAGGCGCTGTTGGATAAAACCTTGCAAAGACTGCAGCGCCTGCTTGCGTGTGACGGGCCAGGCAAAACTGTCCAGCTGGCCGGGGTGTTGTGCAAAGCGGGTGTTGACGAGTGCTATCACCTCTTTTGTGACGGTGTCGGGCTCGAAAACCGCACGGGGCGGCACCGTGCCTGGGCCGGCAACACCAAAGGCCTCGCGGTTGTCGGCGTCGAAATTCCACTGGCCACCAACGGGCTCGTCGCCGTCCATCAAGATCTGGTGCCGCTTGCGCTGCTCGCGGTAGAAGTACTCCATGCGCAACGATTTGCGGCCTTTGGCATGCGCGGCAAATTCCTGAATGCTGCTGAAGAAATGGCGGTCCTCAAAGATATCCAGCGGCAGGCCGTTTGTTGCGGCCACAGCCTTGATGGCTTCGAGCACACGCCAATCGCCCGGCGCCGTCATCACCAGGCGGGCCGGCTTCAGGCGCACGATGTCGGCTTGCAACTGCGCAGCCAGATTGCCTGCGTTGCCGGGTGCATCCATTCGTGTGTAGTGCAGCGGGCGGCCGTGGGTTTGCAGAGCCAGCGCGAAGTGGCGCATGGCCGCCAGGAACATCACGGTGCGCGGTTTGCTCGACCACACATGGGTTGACTCTTCGGCCACTTCGGCCATCCACACGGCATCAACAGCAGCGTCGAACCCGTCGAAGGCCGCTGCCTCCAGGTCGAGCTGGTCACCCAGCACGACGATCAACGAACGAAGTTCAGTCATGACCCGCCTTCTTGCGGCGGCAGGCGTCTGAGCAGTACTTCACCTCGGCCCAGTTCTTGGCCCAGCGGCGCCGCCAACTCATGGCCAGGCCGCAGGCCGCGCAGGGCTTGCTGGGCAACGCGGCCTTGTTGCCGCGAAAACTGGCGTTGTTGGGCGTCACCACGGAAGCTCATGAGCAAACGTCACTGGGTTACTTTGCTCATCCCCCTCGGGGGGTGGCGGCAACGCCCCTACCAGCGCACTCTGCAAAAGCGCTTCAGCAAGCGCCTGCGCCGACAGCCACGCCCCTTCGACACCGCAGCCGCCGAGGAAGTCTCCGCAGACGCCCAAACCTTGTTCAGCGTCCCACCAGCAAGCTGCGGCCGGCGCCGTTGCCCACGCTGCAGGCAGCGCATAGCGCCAGCGGTGCACCGTGCAGTGCAACCAATCGACGGGCCGGCCCACGCATTCGGCCACCGCAGTCTGCATCTGTTGCTGCACCCACGCAGCGGGCTGTTCCAGGTGGCGACGGCTCCAGCCCGAGCGGGCGTGCGCCACCCAATGGGCCTGCCCGGACACCCGCGTCCGGCCCGGACGTGCGTCGTTGCGCACCACCCCGGCCAGCAGGCCTGCGGGCGGTCGGGCCAGGTCCCAGCCGGGCTCGGGTTGCAGGTCATCGGTAACACCCATCAGCGTCCAGCAGGGCTGCATGGGGGCGACTGACGCGTGCCGCGCCCAATCCAGCCGGTGCGGGTGGAGCAGTGGCGCCGCTTGAGCGGGGGGCAGCGCCAGCACCACCGCATCAAACACCGAAGCGTGCCGAACCCCGCCAGCCTGCACCTGCCAACCAAGCGGGCCCTTGTGCAAAGTGTCGACTGTGGTGAGCCAGGTGGCAGGTACATCCTGAAGGAAGTGCCGGAACAGCGAAGGTATGTCGGGCACAGGTACGTACCAGATGTCGTTGTCTGTGCGCGGAATGCTGTCTGCCGCCAGGATGGGACGCCATTCAGCCAACCAACCTGCCTGCACGGCGCTTTCAGCAAAGGCCAGAAAAGCTGCGCTGCGGGCCGTGAAGCCGTGGGCACCATGGTCGAGCTGCGTGGTGGCAGCCTGCCCTCGTTGATCGACCCAACTGAGACGGCGCGTGGCCAGGCGGCCTCCGGGCCCGCGTGACTTGTCGAACAGAAGCACCGCGTGTCCGGCTCGCCCAAGGGCGTGCGCAACAGTGGTCCCGGCGATACCGGCGCCGACCACTGCAACAGACAGCTTTTTACTCGTCATCATGCGAGCAGTGTATGTCATTTCCGACTCAAGACGTGGTCAACACAAGAATGATTGATGCTTTGAACCTAGAAACGTGGTCAAATGCGGGTCATAAGAGCAAACCCGTGAAAACAGCCACTTCATCAGACCCGCTTCCATTGCCGGCAACAGGCGCTGGCAACCCGGTGCTTCACCGCAGTGGCGCCGTGGCACGAATGTTGCGCATGCCGGTGGCGACGCTGCGTGTGTGGGAGCGCCGCTATGGCCTGACCCAGCATGGGCTGACGCCAAGCGGGCAGCGCCTGTATTCGTCCGATGACGTGCGGCGGCTGACGTTGATCAAACAGCTCACCGACTTGGGCCACGCCATCGGCAGCCTGGCAGCGCTGGACATGCCACAACTGCAGCGTGTGGCGTCCACGCATGCGCAGGCGCTGGCGGCCAACCAGAACCATGAGCGTTTGCATGCGGCCCCCGCTGTGCCTGTGCGCGCCAGGCGCTTGGCGGTGATTGGCGCGGCGCTGGCTGCCCGTTTGCAGCGCCCCGCCTTGCTGCGCCAGTTGGGCCGTGGCACCGTGCTGCTGGGGCCTTTTGAAGACGCCGCGCAGGCGGCCGCCGCATTGCAGGGCGCGCCGGTGGACGCTGTGCTCTTCCATGAACCGCAACTGCACGGCGGCTGGATGGCCGCCGTCGAAGCGGCTGCCCCGGCCTTTGTGGGTGTGCCGAAAGCCATCCTGTACAGCTTTGCCGCCGACCCCGTGTGCGAGGCCTTGGCAATGGCCGGTGCGGCCTTGCTGCGCGAGCCGCAGCCCGACGTGGTGGTGGCGCAGTGGCTTAACAGCCTGTTGTCGAATGCGACCCCCGTGCCGCAGCCCGCAACAAACCTGCCGACGACCGATACCGAAACCGTGCCGCCGCGCCGCTGGGACGACGCGGCCTTGGCTGACTTTGTGAACCAGTCGCCGACGATGGCTTGCGAGTGCCCGCGCCATGTGGCCGAACTGCTGCTGCAGCTGACGCACTTCGAGGCTTACAGCGCCCAGTGTGAGCACCGCAACGCGGCCGACGCTGCGCTGCACGCTTACCTGCAGCGCGTGGCCGCAGCTTCGCGGGCCCGTTTTGAAGCTGCACTCGAACACGTGGCCCTGCACGAAGGGCTGTTACTGCCTGCGCCGGCAGCGGCTGTGCACGGCACCGACTGAAACCATCAACCGAGTGCGACCCTGCACCCCACCCATGCATCGTCTGTTGTTTCTGCTCACCCTCGTCGCCATGCCCTTGTTCAGTCACGCCGTCGAAGAGCCCAAATACCAGGTCATCAGGCAACTCGATACCGTGGAGTTGCGCC
>JANNMQ010000360.1:0-11988 GCA_031398045.1 Rubrivivax sp. | reverse complement strand
CCCATCGGCGCCATCGGTAGGGGCTTCAGTGGCCGATTCAGGCCTTGCTTGATCGTTGTGGCGGGGCAGGTAGGTGTTCAAGCCCGCTGTGGTTGAGCTTGCTCAAACCCCTTGCCGCGCCGCGAAATCGTGCGTGCTGCCGCGTTCGCCACCGTTGACCAGACGCTTAATAAGCGCACCAGGACCCCCCATGAACGCACCCAAAACCTTGTTGATCACCGGCGGCAGCCGCGGCATTGGCGCCGCCACCGCCCGTCTGGCCGCTGCCCAGGGCTGGGATGTGGCCGTCAACTACACACGCGACGCAAGCGCGGCGCAGGCCGTGGCCGCCGCTGTGCGCGCCCACGGCCGCCGCGCTTTGGTGCTGCAGGCCGATGTGGCCGATCACGCGCAGGTGCTGGCGATGTTTGCCAGCATCGACCAGGCCTGGGGCCCGCTGACGGGCCTGGTGAACAACGCCGGCGTGGTGGACGTGGCGTCGCGGGTGGACCAGATGTCGCCAGCCCGGCTGCAGCGCATGTTTGCCGTCAACGTGATGGGCAGCATCGGGTGCGCGCAAGAAGCGGTGCGCCGCATGAGCACGCGCCACGGGGGCGTGGGGGGCTGCATCGTTAACTTGTCTTCGGCGGCTGCCAAGCTGGGTTCGCCCGGCCAGTATGTGGACTATGCGGCGGCCAAGGGCGCCATCGACACCTTCACGCTGGGCCTGGCGCGCGAAGTGGCAACCGAAGGGGTGCGTGTGAATGCCGTGCGCCCGGGCATCATCGAAACCGACATCCACGCCAGCGGCGGCCAGCCCGGCCGCGCCGCGCAGCTGGCGCCGCAGGTACCGATGCAACGCGCGGGCACGGCAGAAGAAGTGGCGCAGGCCATCGTCTGGCTGCTGGGAGAAGGTGCCAGCTACACCACGGGCGCCGTGCTGGATGTGACCGGTGGCCGCTGAACGCTGCATCCGCCGACCCCAGCGGCGGATGCACCAACGGCTGCACCAACAGCTGCACCAACGGCTGCACGAACGGCTGCACGAACGCGGTTGACGGTGGCGGGGGCGCCCTTCAACATCAAGGCCATGCCCACGCCCACAGCACCGTCGTCATCAGTGCCGCCACAAGCGCCGCCACAAGTGCCGCAACCAGCGCAACCCAGGGCGCGCCCGTCGCTGCAAGACCATCTGCGCGCCGACGGGCAGCCCAAGCGAGTGCTGGCGCTGGACGGCGGCGGCGTGCGCGGCATGGTCACGCTGCAGTATCTGAAGCGCCTGGAAACGCTGCTGCGCGAACGCCGTGGCGACCCGGCCTATGTGCTGGCCGACTACTTCGACCTCATCGGCGGCACTTCCACCGGCGCCATCATTGCCGGCGCTCTGGCGCTGGGCATGGACACCCAGAAGATCGAGCTGCTGTATGCCGACCTGGCGGCACGCATCTTCAAGCGCTCGCGCTTTCGCATCGGCGCCTTCATGCCCAAGTTCGGGCGTGAAGAACTGCAGGCCGCGCTGCAGCAGGCTTATGGTGCCGACACGCGGTTGGGGTCGCCCGAGCTGCGCACCGGCTTGATGGTGATGACCAAACGCATGGACACCGGCAGCCCCTGGCCGCTGACCAATCACCCGGATGACCCCTACTACCTGCCGGTGCTGAACAAAAAGCGTATCGGCAATGCCAACATGTACCTGTGGCAGGTGGTGCGTGCCAGCACGGCGGCACCGCATTACTTTCGGCCCGAACAGCTGGAGGTGGGCCACCTGCGCGACCCCCAGACCGGGCAGACCACCATGGAGCGCGGCGAATTCATCGACGGCGGCGTGACCACCGCCAACAACCCGTCCCTGCAATTGCTCAAAGTGGCCCTGCTGCAAGGTTTTGCCTTCAACTGGCGCAGCGGCGCCGACCAGTTGCTGCTGGTGTCGCTGGGCACCGGCCTGCCGCGCCGGCAGCGCGGTTTGTCCACGGGCTGGCGGCGCTTTGCAGCGCCCTTTGCGATGAATGCGCTGAAAACCATCATGGACGACTGCAACAGCGAAGTGGAAACCTTGATGCAGTGGATGGGCCGCAGCGACACCGCGCGCAGCATCAACGGCCAGATCAAGCACCTGGCGCATGACCAACTGTGTGCCGAACCGCTGTTCACCTACCAGCGCTACAACCTGCAGTTCGACAACACCTGGATGCAGGCCGAGCTGGGCCTGCAGCCGGGCCAGGCGCGGCTGGACGACCTGGCCCAGATGGACCAGCCGGCCCACATGCAGGCGCTGGCCGAACTGGGCGCGGTCAGTGCCCAGAAGCACCTGCTGGCCCAGCACCTGCCGGCCGTGTTTGACCCTCCTTGACCGCCGCACCGCAGGCCTGGCGCCTGCGCAGCCCCCAGCGACCCCACCCAGGACACCTTCAGCCATGGCCCGCGAAATCTTTGTCAGCCTGACCGAACACGACACCCCCATCGCCGAGGCGCTGAAAGACGCCTTCAAGCAGCTGTTTGGCCAGGCGCTGGATGTGCAGTTTTCCAGCAGCAAATCGGTCGATGGCGGCATCGGCATGGGCGAAGACTGGTTTCAGTGGATCGTCGAACGGGTTAAGGCCTGCCACTTTGCGCTGATCCTGATCACGCCTTCTTCGGTGAACAAACCCTGGATCCTGTGGGAAGCCGGCGCCGTGGCCGGCGCGGCGCTGGCCAGCAGCAGCGGCAGCATGCGCAAAGTGCGCCCGATGGTCTACCAGGTCAGCACCGACTTGATCCCATCACCCATCCGCGACTCCAAGGCCCAGTACCGCCGGGGCGACAACGCGGCTGATTTCGAGTTCATGCTTAACGAGTTGCTGACCGACCTGATGGCCGAGCTGCCACGCGACCTGATCCCGGAATTTGGCAAGAAGATCAACGGCGTCATAACCACCTACCTGGAAAAGGTGGACCGTGCGCTGCTGGACGCGCCGGCCGTAATGGCGCCCGCGGTGATCGAAGAATGGTTGCTGCGCCTGAATAGGCTGCGTGACGAAAACCGGCCCTCGGACGCTGAACACCTGCAGGACTGGATGGACCTGGCCTTTGGCCGCGGCGGCCCCGGCAAGGCCGACAGACCACAACCGCTGGACCTGCGCATCCACAGTGGGCTGGCCGACCTGTACCTGAAAGCCAAAAACCCGAAACGGGCCATCGTGCAGCTGGAGTTGGCGCGCCGACTGGCGCCGCGTGACATCTACGTGTTGCGGCAGTTGGGCAAGGCGCGGCTGGATGCGGGTGACCGCGACGAAGCACGTGAGGTTATTGACCGCATCCACAAGCTGGACGCACGTGCGGTGCTGCACAACGCCGAATGTGCGGCATTGGCCGGGCGCTGGCACCGCGAAGGCGGTGACTACAAACGCGCCGAACAGGTGCTGAGCGAGGCCTTGTCGGCCGATTCCAAGTCTTACTACCTGGCCAACTTGCTGGCCGAGGTGCGGCTGCAGGAGGGCAACCGTGCGGGCGCCGAAGACGCTTACCGGCAGGCGCTGGCGATCATCAAGCGCCTGGGTGAAAACAACATCTGGGTGCTGGCCACAGCCGCCAACGCGGCGTTTTTTGTGGGTGACGACGAAACTGCGGTGCAGGCGCTGGTGGACATCCAGCGCCAGCGCCCCGACGGCGGCACCTGGGCCACCATCGAGCGCGGCCTGAGCAACGTGGCCGACCAGGTAGACAACGGCATTGCGCGGCGCGACAGCATGCTGGCCCGGGTGCGCAACTGAGAGAGCCGTACACGTTCAACCGCAGTCTGCAGGTTCAATCCCTCCGGTCGGCGTAACCCGCAAACACGGCCAGCAGTTGCACTGCAGCAGCTTTTTCGCGTGCGTTGGACTTGGCGGCATAGGTGGTGAGCACCAGTTCGGCCTGGTCGGCCACCGAACGCCACAGGCCCACGGCCGTGGCGCGCCCATGCAGCAGGGTCAGCGCGTTGTGCAGCGTATCCGCATGCTGTGCCAGCTGGCGCTGGGCCAGGGCTTCAAACAGATCAATCTCGATCAAACCGACATGACTTTCAAAGTCGGGCTGGCTGACCACACGCGCCTGCAGGCTGCGCCGAATGTGCACTGTGCGGTCAGTTGCAAAACCTTTCCAGTTGCGGTCGCCGGCGTGCACCACGTACTGCAGCGCCATGCGGTTCAGTGCGGGGTAGAACAGCCGCGGGTCTTGTTGTGCCAGCGCCAGATCTTCGGCCCTTGCATAGGCTTGGCTGGCCATTTCCATTGACGAGTTGAAGGCCGCAGTGTCCTTCACCTTGCGCTCCAGCAGTGCCAGCCGCTTCCAGGCTGAACCGCACAGGCTTTCGCGTTCGGCGGTGGGCTGCAGGCCGGCCAGCGCTTGCAGGGTGGCGAGCGCCTGCACAATTTCTTGCCGGGCCTGCACCAGGTCGGGTGCAGCAGCGTTGGTGGCTGTGCTGGCACGCGCCCGGTCCCATCCGCGGCGGGCGCGCAGGTTGCCCAGTTGTTCTTGGGCTTTCAATGAACAGCTGCCGTCATTGCTGGCCAGGGCACGCTGGTACCAGGTGATGGCGGCGTCGCTGTCGCCGGCTTCGCTGTAGGCCACGGCAAAGGCTTCGGCCACCGCGCCCATGCCACCATACAGTGCTTCAAAACGGCCTTGCAGATGGCGCACCTTTTCCAGTTGCGACACGCGGTCTTCGTGCATCCACTTCACGCGCACGGCCTGCTCTTCCAGCGCCAGCGCCAGCCCCAGCGGCGACGCCACGCTCTCAAATTCGTCCTGCGGGCGGCGTGTCACGGTCATGGTGTCGTGCGGGCCGCGGCGGTACACCCAGTCGGGGTCGCCATAGGCTTGGTAGGAGGCCCAGGTGTTGCTGTTGCGGTCGGCGTTCCAGGCCGCTTTGCGCGCTTCGGCCACGGCGTCGATGAAGGGCCTGCGGCCCAGCAGTTGGCGGTAGAAAGTGTCGGCAAATACTTTGGCCGGTTGGTCGTCCACCGCCCAGCCGGCTGCGATGACACAGCGCACGCCGATTGATATCAGCGCATCGGCCACCCCCATCGCAAATTCGGCACGGTCGAAGTTTTTCTTGGCCTCGGTGCCGCCGCGCAACGTCTGGTCGGCGTCGCGTGCAGCCAGGTGGCAGCAGTTCACAAACACCAGTTCGGGTACGGTGCGCATGGCGCGTATTTCATGCGGGCCCAGGAAGGCGCCTTCAGACAGCACCACGCCGCCCACTTCAATGATCTTGCCGTCCTTGTCGCGTTTGATGGGTTCACCGTGGCCAGCCACATGCACGATGCGGTAGCGCTTGTCAAAGAGGCCGTTGATGATGCTGCTGGCGTCGTTGTTGTCGATCAGCGCCACCACGCGGTCGGCGCCCAGGCCACCCGAGCCGATGAGGGCGTCGCGCACCGCTTCGGCTTCGGCGCGGGCGCCGGGCAGCGCCACATAGGTTTCGGCGTCAACCAGTGGTTCACCGATGACCAGCACCGCGTCGTCGATCTGCGCGTCCTGCACCTGCTGGCGGTAATGTTCTTGCTGCAACTTGCGCAGCAGCTTGGTGCGGATGGCCCAGGGCTCTTCGTCTTGCTGCGTGCGTTCGTTGCTGCGCGTGTCCAGCAGTTCCCAGGGTATGGCGGCGGTGCGGTCGTCCAGTTCCAGCAGCATGCGGCTGGTGCCAGCCAGAAAGGGCTCCACCTCCAGCGGCACCAACAGCTGGAACAGCGTGCGGCCCAGCAGCGGGTCGCGGTTGCTTTCCGTGCTGGCGCGTTTGACCAGCGCCCGCAACAGCTTGCCTTGGGTGCTCT
Source organism: Rubrivivax sp. (assembly GCA_031398045.1). Classification (GTDB taxonomy): domain Bacteria; phylum Pseudomonadota; class Gammaproteobacteria; order Burkholderiales; family Burkholderiaceae_C; genus Rubrivivax. The sequence goes on along the minus strand of JANNMQ010000360.1, from coordinate 6,217 downwards.
GCGCGGTGACTTCGGTGCGTGCGCGTTTGGTGTCCAGCCGGAAGGCGATGGTGTCCATCTCGGTGCTGGTGGCGGCAATGAAGTCATAGTCGGTGCCGCGATAACCGCTGTCCATCTGGCGGCGCAACGGGCCCACGCCGCTTTGGATGGTGGGCGTGACGTCAAACTGTTCGGGTGCAGCGATGTGCAGCACGTGCAGGCCCTGCCAGGCGTCGCTGGCACGTTCAAGGTACAGCTCCACCAGCGTCAAATGGGCCACCCGCGGCCAGCGCGCGTCGGCCACCGTGGCCAGGCGCTGGTTGGCTTCGCGCACACCCTGTGCAATGGCGCGCGCCGAGGTGCTGGCGCTCATGCCGGCGCCGCCGCTGCCCATCAAGGTGGCCGTCAGTTCCAGGCCTGTCGCACCGGGTGCTGCGCCGGCGGTGCTGCCTGCGCCTGCAGCGCCGCTTGAGCCGGCCGAGCCATTCCCCAACGTGCCTTCAACCGTGCGTTGCACCCAGGCCACCACGCCCTGCCGCACGCTGCGTGTCAGATCGCGTTCGTTCAGCTTGCCCTCTTCGCCCAGGCCCACCACCACCACGCTGGCCGGCTGCGGCGCGCGCCAGGGGTTGTTGGGGTCGGCGCTGGTGTTCAGAAACACCTGGTGTGAACCGATGGCGTCGGGGTACAGGCCCGCATCCAGCGAATCTTTCATCGCGCCGCCGGTCAGCCGGTTGACCACCTTTTCAGTGCCCGTCAACTGCAGCGCCCGTGAATGGCCCACCATCAGCGTGCCGCGAACAAAGCTGAGGTTGCCGTTCAGCACCGTCACGCGCAATGGCGCTTCAGCGCTGCGGTCGGCCGGGCCGGTGGGCATGGCCGAGGCCGCAAACACCTGGCGAACGCCTGCTGCTGGCAGCCCACTGGGGCGCGCCCGTGAGGGCCGGCTGCGCACATGCACCAGGGGTTTGGCGGCGCCGGCCGTGGTGCTGCCCTTGCCGGGTGCACTGCGCTGCGCGCCGCTGTCCAGTTTGGGCAGCAACTGGGTGGTGCCTTGTGTCAGCAGTTCCAGGTAGGCGTCAAAAGCCTTGCCCACGTCAGGCATGCTGCCGTGTTCGCTGTCCAGGGTCCAGGTGCGCACACCGGGCAGCAGTGCGCTGTGCAGCGGCACGCGGCCGTCACCGCCGTTTTCAGCGTTGAGGTAGACAAAACCGTCGTTGCCCCACTCAAAGCCGTCGGGCGTCAGCTTGGCTTGGCCCACCACCAGCAGTATCTTGTCGGCGTGTTCACGCAGCGAGCCGCCACTCTGTGCGTCCAGTTGTGCGTCCAGCGCCACGCGCAGCGCACGGGCCTGGTCCAGCACTGCTTGGGGCGGCACGCCCCATTCGTAAGCGGCATCGGCCGTTTTGCCGTCGGTTTCGCCAAACGACCGGTGCCACCAGTTGGCCTCTTGCACGGCTTTCAGGTCGCGCCGCGCCAGGTCGGCCCAGGTTTCATGGCGGTCCAGGCCCAGCTTGACGTCCAGCAAGTCGGCCTGCAATTGCAGGAAGCCGGGCATTTCAGCCATCATCTGGCGCGCCTGGCGGTCGCGCAGCGGGCTGCCAAAACTGGCCAGCGCATTGCCAAAGGTGTCGTCGCCCGACAGCACCTGCATCGGCGCCCAAGAGCCGCCGTTGGGCGTGCCCAGCATCACAAAACGTGCGCCCTCGCGTTTCATCAAACGCTCAAAGGTCTTGGGACGGCGCAGCTGCATGGTGCGTGTGACCACGCCCCCCATGCTGTGCGCCAGGATGCGCACTGGCAGGCCGTTGCCATTGCGGGCGTCCAGCGCGGCGTCCAGTGCGTCGGCCAGCCGTTCGGCTTCTTCTTCAATGGGCCGGCGCCAGTCGAAAGCAAAGGGCACCACGTGGTGGGTGGCCGACAGGTGTTCGATCAGGTCGTCGTAGACCAGGCCGATGGGGCCGTCGGGCAGCACGCCATCGGCGTCTTTGGGCTGGTATTGCAGTTTGCTCAAACCGCCGATCAACCGCAGGCTGAGCCAGATGCGTTTGTCACCCGATTTCAGGTGGCTACCCAAGATGCCGGGCAGCACAAACACGGCCGGCTTGTCGGCGGCCGGACGGCCGTCATCGCCACTGCGGCGTGCGCCGCGCTGGCCTGAAGCATCCTGGCCCAGCCAGGACAGCGGCCCGATGGTGCGGTAGCCCTCGGGCAGGGCTTGTGTCAGGCCACTCACCACGCCCAGCACGGTGCGTTCATTGGCGAAGTAGTTGAAGTGGGTGCTCTTGCCGGTCTGGTCGAGCAGAAAAGTGGCGCCGCCGGCACGCGGGCTGCCGCCGTACATGCTGCGTGTCTGCACCACAATGTCGTTATCGGTCCAGTAGTAGGCATCCGCGAGCAGTGTTTTCAGCCAGCTGCCGATGCTGTCGCCTTGCAGGTCGCCGGCCACCACACGCAGTTCACCGGGTATCGCGTCTTCGGCGCCGTTCAGCCAGTTCACCAGCGGGGTGTCGGGGATCATGCTGGCCAGCCCCGGCAGTTCGGCCGGGCGCGCACGACGGCGTGCCACTTCGGTGAGGAAGTCCACCAGCGCCGGCACCACCGGCACACCGGCCAGCTCTATCGTCCACTTCAGCACCGACAGGTAGGCGTCCAAGCGCTTGCTGGCCAGCAGCGTGCCGCGCGCCGGGCAGGCCACGCGCACCACGCGGTCGACGCGAATCTTCTTGCTGCGCATCGCGGTGGCCAGCTCTTGCAGTTCTTTGCGGTGCGTGGCGTAAGAGCCGCTGGTGTCGTTGTCGTCGTCAGCAAAGTACGCCAGGTCTTGCGCGTCGATCTGGCCTTGCCCAGCTACCCGCGCCAGCACTTCGGCCACCAGGCCGCCGCGAGAGTGCGTGACCAGGTGCAGCCGCGCGCCTGCGGGCAAGGCTTTCACCAGCGTCAGTGCATTGGTGATGGGGCTGGCACCCACGGTGGGGTGGTCCAGCGCGTAGACGCGGTCGCCGTAGTGGTTGAACAACTCAGCCACACGCTGCGGGTGCAGCGTCCACAACTTGCCAAAGGTGCTGAAGGTGTCGACAAAGGTGCCGTGTATCAGCACCAGCAGCGGTTCCGTCTCGGGGTGGGCGGGTGCCGGTACCTGGGCCCGCTTCAGGCCGCTGCCTTTCAGCGCCACCAGCGCATCACGGTTCAACGCATAAACGCCAGCGTCGACCTGGCCATCCACCTTGGCCACCACTTGGCTGGCCACAAAGTCAACGGCTTTGTCTTTGAACAGGTCGGTGATGACTTCAAAGCCTGCCAGCAGCACGTCGCCCAAAAAGCCACCGCTGCGGGTGGGCGCAGCTTGTTCCAGGCCGCGCCAGCGCAACTGCCCCGGCACAGGGATATCGCCGTTGGCGGGCGTGGCACTGCGTTGTGCGGTGCCCTGGCCCAGCATCAGGTCGCGTGCGGTTTCGGGGTGCAGCACCAGCGCCGGCCCGCCGGCGATGCGCAGCAGCACCACGTCTTCGCCGGGCACCGCCGTGACGCGAACGGTTTCGCCGCCACTGCGGCGCGTGGACACACGCACCGCGTCTTTCACACGACCCTGAAGGCCGATGTCTTGCAGCTGCGGTTCGCTGGCGCCGCGGCTGACCTGGCGCTGGCCGGGCACGATGAAGGTGATGGCGTGGGGTGTCTGCTGGGTGGCCATGGGGCTGCTCGCAAAATGGTGCAGCGGCAAGCATCGGTGCAAAGCGCCGCCAAATCAAGCGCTGGGTGCTGCAGCCTGCGCTGCAAGCTAGGGGTCCAGGCCCTCCAGAATTGCGCGGGCCCGTTGCGTTTCTGCCGCTTCGGCGGCGGCTTGTGCTGCATTTCGAGCTGCCGTTTGGGCACTGTCGTTGGGCAAGCGCTGGGCCGTCCGTATCTCGTCGTGCGTGATGCGCAGCACCTGTACGGGCGCCACCCCGCGCAGCACACCCAGCTTCAACGCGGCGGTGTAGCTCAGGTCGATGACACGGCCCGCCACAAAAGGCCCGCGGTCGTTGATGCGCACCACCACTTCACGCCCGTTGGCCGGGTTGCGCACACGCGCGTAGCTGGGGATGGGCATGGTCTTGTGCGCGGCCGTCATTGCAAACATGTCGTAGGGCTCACCGCTGGACGTGGGTTTGCCGTGGAAGCCGGTGCCGTACCAGGACGCCAGCCCCTGCTCTTGCAGCGGTGCGTCAGCCGCCAGCGGCACGTAGCGCACACCCCAGACGGTGTACGGCTGGTTGGGGCCGCCGGCCCGGATGGTTTCCACACGCGGTGTGGCGTTGGGTACTTGCTCCAGGCCGGGCGGCACTTGCGCCGGAGCGCCGTCGCGCGTGGCGGGGCCGGGCCGGGTTGCACAAGCAGCCAGCAGCGCTGCGGCTGTACACACTGCAACCCGCAGCCTCACGGCACGCCGCGCACCTGCTGCGCGTGGGTCAGTTCCACGCGTTCGCGTTTCAGCAGCTTGCCCACGCGGTCCACGTCTTTGATGTCGATAGCCACCGGGTGCCCCAGCTGCGGTGAATACCAGACCGTGCGCTCAAACTTGCCGCTGGTGCGTGTGCCGTTGGCCAGTGTCTCGTGGTACCAGCCGCTGGTTTGTATCGGCAGCACGTCAAATTCGCCGGCTGGTGTTTGCACCTTCTGCAAGCGGCCCACGCTGCTCGATCCCTTGAACTGTGTTTCGCCCCGCGTCTGGTCGGCGCGTTCAAAAATCTCCTTGAAGTCGACATCACGGCTCTGGCCCGGCGTGGGTTTGCTCCACCACAGGTCTTGGTGCGGTTCAAAACGCTGCTGGCTGCCGTCGGTGTTGCGCAGGCTCTTCAGACGGCCCTGGGCGTCCAACGCCACTTGTTGCCCATTGGCCAGCATCTGGCCGTTATCCAGCACTTCTTCGATGGCGGTGGTGTAGCGGCCGGTGACTTCACCTTTCCAGGTGTCGGTGACCTGGTAGCTGAAGGTGTCGCCTTCGGCATAACCGTAGCGGTTGCTGCGCGGGTTGTAGACCGGGCGCTCACCGCCTTCGGGGTTGCGGGTGGTGCGGCCGTCGGTGCTGCGGCTGGCAGACGGGTCTGCAGCGGGTGCTGGCTTGGCAGCAACGCTGACCACCTGGCGTGCGGTGGCTTCGCCCGAGCTGCCGCTGGACAGCCGTGAGGCCAGTGCCACGGCATGGCCGGCCCCGGCCGTTGCCGCACCCACTGCGGTGCTGGCCACACTGACTGCGGCCACCGCCTGGGCGGCTTTCAGCCCCACGGCCACCGTGGCCACCGTGCCAGCCACGCTGGCCGCACTGCCCAGCACTTGGGCGGCCGTTCCCAGTGCACTGGTGTTGGCGGGAAGGTCAGGCGGTGCGGTGCGGCTGTTGTCTGCGGGCGTGGTGGTGGGTGCTGCGGTGGTTGATGGGGTGGGTGATAAGGGGGGTGACGTTGTGGCCGAAGCCGCCGGTGTCTGCCCTTGCTGCAGCACGTCGGCCACCGGCTGTTCACCCAGCCGCGTGGTGTCGGGCTTGACCATTTGCGCCACCGCGCGTCGTGTGCCTTCGCGTGTGTAGTCCTCGGGCGTGCTCGGCAGCACGGCGTCCAGCAGTGTCAATTCGGCCAATTCTTCGTTGGCGTCGGTATCGCCGGCTATCCAGGGTGTGACTGCGCCCTGCGTGCTGTCAACCAGTGCGCGGCGGGTGCTGCGCAGCACTTCAGCGCCACTCAGTTTGGGTGTCAGCATCACACGCACCAGAAAGCGCGCAAACGGTGAAGCGGCCAGCAGCTGGGGGTCGGCGGGCCAGGGTGAGGGCAAGGGCAGCACGGCGGGCATGGGTTGCACCACCAACGGCGCCTGTGCAAACAGCGCCATCATGCCCGGCGGCAAAGCCTGCGGCGCCAGACCGGTGTGGGGCAGTTTGTCGAGCGCGGGGTGTTGGTAGGCGGCATCCAGCACCAGCATGCGCGCACTTTCGGTGGTGCCCGTCAGTGCGTCCACCAGCTCTTGCACGGGCACGCCCTGGGCCCGCACACGTTCAGCCACATCGGCAGCGGGCGCAGCGGCGTCCACTTCGGTTTCACGCGGCAGCAGCAGGTTGCGGCCATCCACCTGCGTGCCCAGTGCGGTGGCCACCGCCAGGCTGTGGCGCGGCGCGCTGTCCAGCACCTGGCGTGAACCCAGCGCGCCGATGCCCAGCACCAGTGCCAGCCGTTGGCGGCCCAAACCCAGCGCGTCGGTGGCTGCC